>JAFIEC010000378.1 GCA_020832725.1 Paracoccaceae bacterium
CTCTACACCCGCAAGGGCAATCGCCCCGATGGGGCGCAGTTCGGGTTCAAAGTCGCGGGCGGGCGCATCCGGGGCCATGTCGACGGGATTATCGCCGATGCGCCCGCGGCGCTGGGGCTGCGCACCCCGGCGCTTTGGGAATGCAAGACGATGAACGCCAGGAATTGGCGCGATACGGTCGCCCGGGGCGTGAGCGTCGCCAAGCCGGTCTATGCCGCGCAGATCGCGCTCTATCAGGCGTACATGGAAGGGACGGTGCCGGGCATTTCGGCCGCGCCCGCGCTCTTCACCGCGATCAACAAGGACACGGCCGAGCTGCACCACGAGCTGGTGCCCTTCGATGCCGACTTGGCGCAGCGCATGTCGGATCGCGGTGTGCGGATCCTGCAGGCAACCGATGCGGGCGAGTTGCTGCCGCGCATCGCCCGCAGCCCGGATTTCTTCGAGTGCCGCTTCTGCCCATGGTCCGAGCGCTGCTGGAGCCTGCCGGCATGAGCGACGACACGATCATCCATTTCAACCCGTGGCGGGATTTCAATGACGCCGCGCCCACACCGGACGCGTTCGGGGTCGAACCCGACCCCGAGCAGATCGCTGCGTTTCTCGATGTGGTCTTCGGCTATTGCGAGGGCCTCATTCCGGTGCGTGGGTTCGTGGACAAGGGGCAGGGCTTCGATGGGCGCCCGCACAACATCTGGATCCCGGCGGACGCAACGGCGCCCAAGAAGATGGCCACCTTCGCAAACTGGGCCTGGCGGGAGGGCGCTGCCGTCTACGTGATCCCGGGCACGGTGGCCGCACAGGGCGAGGCGCGCGCGACCGATGTGCTGCAGATGCAGACCATCGTCGTCGATCTCGACACAGGCGACATCGCGGCCAAGCTCGCGCATCTGCGCCATCATCTGGGTCGCCCCACGCTGGTCGTCGAAAGCGGCGGGCGCACGCCCGAGGGGCGCGACAAGCTGCATGTCTGGTGGCGGCTCAACGAGCCGGTCGACGGCGCGGATGTGGCCGAGATCTGCCGCCTGCGCGGCGAGATTGCCGCCAAGGTCGGTGGCGACACGCATTTCCGCTCGGCCCATCAGCCCATCCGGGTAGCCGGCAGTGTCTATCACAAGGGGGGCTTCCAGCGGATCGTCCGCATCGCCGAACAGGCCGATCACGAGGTCGATCTGGCCGAATTCGCCGAGGCCGTGGCGGAGATGCCGCCGCTCGATGGCATTGCGCAGACCACGGCACCTTCCGCCGACAAGCCCTCCATCGACGCGGTCCTCACCAACCCCGTCCGCGCGGCCGGTGAGGATGACTGGACCCGGTTTCAGGGCGCCAGCGCGGCCATCGGCCACTATCTGCGGCTGGTGCATGAGGGGCGCCTGTCGGGGTGCGAGGGCTGGGAGGCGATCTGCGGCTACAATGCTGCCATGTTGCGCCCGAGCTGGCCGCTCGACCGGCTTCAGCGCGAGACCGAGCGGCTCTGGGCCCTCCATGTCGCGCGCAACGGCCCGGCGCAGGCTGCGCGGCAGGCGCCAAGGGTCGAGGCGTTCACGCTGGGCGCGCTGCTCGATGACACGAGCCCCATGCCCGACGACATCATCGCCCCGCGCGTCCTGACGCCGGGCGGGCTGCTGGTGCTGGGCGGGGCGCCCAAGGTCGGCAAGAGCGATTTCCTGATTTCCTGGCTCGTTCACATGGCCGCGGGCGTGCCGTTTCTCGGCTTCACGCCGCCGCGCCCCCTGCGCGTGTTCTACCTGCAGGCCGAGATCCAGTATCACTACCTACGCGAACGTCTGCAGGCCCTCGGGCTGGAGCCCCATCTGCTGGCTGCGGCGCGCGACGGGTTCGTGGCCACGCCCAAGCTCAAGCTCCTGCTCGACAGCAACGGCCTGCCGAATGTCATCGAGGCGGTGCGCGGCGCCTTTGGCGACCCGCCGGTCGACATTCTCTGCATCGACCCGATCCGCAACATCTTCGATGGCGGGCCGGACGGTGGCGGCGAGAACGACAACGCCGCGATGATGTTCTTCCTCCAGGAGCGCATCGAGCCGCTGCGCGAAGCGGTCAACCCCGATTGCGGCGTGATCCTGGCCCACCACACGCGCAAGCTCGGCAAGACGCAGCTGCGGGAGGACCCGTTTCTGGCCCTCTCCGGTGCCAGCGCGCTGCGCGGCTTCTACACCTCCGGCCTG
The DNA here is from genome assembly GCA_020832725.1 of Paracoccaceae bacterium. Lineage (GTDB taxonomy): Bacteria > Pseudomonadota > Alphaproteobacteria > Rhodobacterales > Rhodobacteraceae > JAFIEC01. The sequence goes on from JAFIEC010000378.1 coordinate 2,187, forward strand.
ATCCTGCATCGCCCGGATGAGGAACGCCCCGAGCGCCGCCTCGAGATCGAGCTGCGCAACGGCCCGGCGCTGCCCTCGAAGCTGATCGACAAGCGCGCCGGCTGCTGGGTGGAACTCGACCCCTCCGGCGAGCGCATCGTGCGGCGCGATTTCGGCGAGAAGCTCGATGCCGAGCGCATGCGCAAGCGCGATGTGATCCTGCAGCTTCTGCTCGACGAGGCCGGGCGTGGCAAGCTCTACACCGCGCTGCAATTCGCCGAGAGCTACGAGAACCAGGCTGGCCTCGGCGGCAAGGACACAATCCGAGACCGCATCAGCGTGCTCGCCACGAAAGGCGACATCAAGTTCGTCCGCGACGGCCGCCCGTTCGGCCTGCCGCGCTCCACCTCCAAATTCGGCTATCTCTGCGTCGAGGGCATGGTGTTCCCGAGCGATAGCGAGCTTGTCGATCCCGAGACCGGCGAGGTCCATCCCGGCGGCATCCCTGTCCTGCCCAGCACCTACAAATGCCCGCAGAGCGGCGCCCCGCTTCCCGTCGAGAACCCTTCTGTCTGGGTCTATCCGGAGGTCGAGGCATGACGCATCGGCCCTACGCACAACCGCGCAGATTCAAGTTGGGAGAGTTGGGAAACGCCTTCCCAACTGGTTGCGCAGGCCCGCGCGGGGCTTCGGCGCATCACGCGGATTCAAGTTGGGAAGGGTTTTCCCAACTACCTGCGCACGGCTGCGATGGCGCCCGTCGGGATGCGCAGATTCAAGTTGGGAAAGCATCGCCCGCACGGCGCCTTCCCAACTTGGAATTTCTCATGTTTCGCAGGCCCTTACGGCTCGTTTCAAGTTGTGGGGGTGAAAGCCACCCCCTTCGGGGGTGGGGAGAACGCCGCAAGGCGGGTTCTCCACTCCCACCCCCGGGGGCGTCGCGCGCGCGTGCTGCTGCCCCTCCCTTTCCATCCACCATACGGGAGATGTTCGCCATGAACCTTTCAACTGCTGCAGTACCCACAACCGATGCCCAGCCGATCCAGTCCATCGGCTCGGCACCGGGACGCCCCATCCTGGCCCTCTATCTGGGCACCACTACGGGATGGGCCCTCCTTGACGCTGACGGGCTGATCCTCAGCGGCACGGCCAGTTTCCGCCCCGGCCGCTTCGACGGGGGCGGGATGCGCTTCCTGCGCTTCACCAACTGGCTAACCGAATTCGACCGGCTGAGCGGGCCGATCGCGAGCATCTGGTTCGAGGAGGTCCGTCGCCACGCCGCGACCGACGCGGCGCATGTCTATGGCGGGCTCATGGCCACGCTCACCTCATGGGCCGAACTGCGGGGCGTGCCCTATCAGGGCGTGCCGGTCGGCACCATCAAGCGCCACGCCACCGGCAAGGGCAATGCGAACAAGGACGCCATGTTGGCGGCCGCCCGGGCGCGGGGCTTCAGCCCGGCCGATGACAACGAGGCCGATGCCATCGCGATCCTGCTCTGGGCGATCGAGACCGGCGGGGGGCTGCAATGAGGTGGCATCCCAAGGGCTATGGCGGCCAGCGCCGCGATCCGGAACAGGTCAAGCGCGAGGGCTGGCACGAACAGCGCGTGCTTGCCGTCGCGCTCGATGACGAACGCCTGACCTGGCCCGAGCGGGAGCTGGTCCACCAACTCGGCGAGAAGCTCTATGGCGGGCAATCGGCCGGGCAGGGAGGCAGGCATGGATAAGTGGACGCCATCGCTGGTGGAAGCCCGGCTTGCCGAGGCCGCCTATGTCCTCAAGCGCCTGCCCGAACCCCGGCGCCGCGGTTACTTCAGTACCTGGCCAGAGGTTGTTCACAGCTTCGGCGACAAGGTCGGGCAGGAGCCCAGGCCCATGCGTGTGCGGCCCTCGCCGCAGGCGATCAGCCGGATGGAGGAAACGCTGACCTGGACCGCCTGTCTCGAGCCCACCGACGGGAAGATCGTCTGGATGAAAGCCCATGGCGAACGGTGGAAAACCATCTGCTGGACGGTCGGGCTTGCACGCTCGGCCGCCCATCAGCACTGGCTCTACGGGCTTTGCGTCATCTCGTTGCATCTCAACCGTCGGCGGTTCAATCGCAACCTGTCCAAGCGGCGCGTGATCGAACTGGCCGGTGGCGCGTAATGCTGCGTGCCAGCGGGGAAGATGTGCGGCGGACAGTTTTCGCTGGGACAAAAACGGCTCTCCCGGGCTACAAATCAGGTAAGCTCGGGAGAGGCGCACGCGGCGCGGTCCCGAACAAAATCATCCTTTCGTTGGCGCGGCCACTACGAAAGGAAAGGCGCTGATCCTTTCCTTGTGCTCCACACACCCCGCCTGACAGCCCCCTGCAGCCGAGTTTGCGGTTCCTTCCTGGCGAAATCGTATGCTGGCGGGCTTGGCGCGCAATTTCGCCAGCGACAGGGCCGGATTTCTGGGAAGCCAGCCGGAAGCCGGACGTAAACATACCCCGCGCCAACCCCAATGAACGCTGGCCTCCAAGCCGGATACCCCGGACGCCGGTGGACCCCTCAAGGAGTCCAGCGCTGCATCCGGAGTCCGGAATCCGGCTGGCATCCACGAGCAAGATGAAAGCACGCCGTCGATGACCCTCGCCTTCGCACCGGAGCAGATCGAGCAGTGGCCGATTGCGCGGCTCCAGCCCTACGCGAAGAATGCCAAGCAGCATGGGCCTGACCAGGTCGCGAAGATCGCCGCCAGCATGGCCGAATTCGGTTGGACCGTGCCCTGCCTTGTCGCCGAGGACGGCGAGCTGATCGCAGGCCATGGACGCGTGCTCGCCGCGACGCAGCTGGGGCTGACCGAGGCGCCGGTCATCGTGCTGGGTCATCTCACCGAGGCGCAGCGGCGGGCCTATCGTCTGGCTGACAACAAGCTCACGGAACTCGGGACATGGGACGAGGCCCTGCTGTCCGCCGAGCTACAGGATTTGCTGGCCGACGATTACGACCTGTCACTGGTCGGTTTCTCCGATGGCGAACTGGACAAGCTGCTGGCCTCCAATCCAGGCGAGGGCGGTGAAGAAGAAGGTGGCGCCGGGGGCTCCGTGCCCCCGGTGACCATCCCCGAGCCGCCGCGCAATCCGGCCTCGCGAACGGGCGATCTGTGGCTCCTCGGCGAGCACCGGCTGCTCTGCGGCGACAGCACGAACCACGACGATGTCCGCCGCCTGATGAACGGCGAGCGCGCGATCCTGTTCGCGACAGACCCGCCATACCTGGTGGACTACGACGGCTCGAACCACCCAACGCGCAACTAGGTCTGGTCGCAGTCCTATGGGGTCACCTGGGATGACTGTTCGCATGGCGCCGAGCTCTATGACGGCTTGATCGCAGCGGCCGTGGCCGTGGCGATCACAGAGGATGCGGCCTGGTATTGCTGGCACGCGTCACGCCGTCAGGCGATGCTGGAGGCCTGCTGGGAGAAGGCTGGGGCCTTCGTTCATCAGCAGATCAT
>JAFIEC010000415.1 GCA_020832725.1 Paracoccaceae bacterium
ACCGCGAAGATGTAGGAGCCCAGCGAGGCCACGAGGTTCCAGCCCGCGAAGGCATCGGGGTAATCCGCATAGCGGCGCGGCATGCCGGCGAGGCCGAGGAAGTGCATCGGGAAGAACAGGATGTTCGAACCGATGAAGGCGATCCAGAAATGCAGCTTGCCGATCCATTCCGGCATCATGTAGCCGGTCATCTTCGGGAACCAGTAGTACATCGCCGCGAAGATGATGAACACTGCACCAAGCGACAGCACATAATGGAAGTGCGCCACCACATAATAGGTGTCGTGCATGTAGCGGTCGATACCGGCATTGGCGAGCACCACGCCCGTCACGCCACCGACGGTGAAGAGGAAGATGAAGCCCACCGCCCAGTACATCGGTGCCGTGAAGCGGATCGAGCCACCCCACATCGTCGCGATCCAGGAGAATATCTTGATGCCCGTGGGCACCGCGATCACCATCGTGGCGAAGACGAAATAGGCCTGCGTCTGCAGCGAGAGGCCGACCGTATACATATGGTGCGCCCAGACCACGAAGCCGACCACGCCGATCGCGACCATGGCATAGGCCATGCCGAGATAGCCGAAGATGGGCTTGCGCGAGAAGGTCGAGATGAGGTGGCTGACGATACCGAAGGCCGGAAGAATCGTGATGTAGACTTCCGGATGCCCGAAGAACCAGAACAGGTGCTGGTACAGGATCGGGTCACCGCCGCCGGCAGGATCGAAGAAGGTCGTGCCGAAATTGCGGTCCGTCAGCAGCATCGTGATCGCGCCCGCGAGCACCGGCAGAGCCAGCAGCAGCAGGAATGCGGTGACCAGCATCGACCAGGCAAAGAGCGGCATCTTGTGCAGCGTCATGCCCGGTGCGCGCATGTTCAGGATGGTGGTGATGAAGTTGATCGCGCCGAGGATCGAGGCGGCACCGGCCAGGTGCAGCGACAGGATCGCGAAGTCGAGCGCCGGACCGGGGTGGCCTATCGTCGACAAGGGCGGATACACCGTCCAGCCGCCGCCGAAGCCGAGCGAGCCTGGCGCCCCCTCCACGAAAAGCGACATGATCAGCAGGCAGAATGCCGCAACCGTCAGCCAGAACGAGATGTTGTTCATCCGCGGGAACGCCATGTCCGGCGCCCCGATCATCAGCGGCACGAACCAGTTGCCGAAACCGCCGATCAACGCTGGCATGACCAGGAAGAACACCATGATCAGGCCGTGGCCGGTCACGACCACGTTGTACATCTGCGGGTTGACGAAAATGTTGGTGCCGGGGCTTTGCAGCTCCATGCGGATCAGGATCGACAGCAAACCGCCCACGACCCCCGCCGTGAAGGCGAAGATCAGGTACATCGTGCCGATGTCCTTGTGGTTCGTCGAGTAGATCCAGCGGCGCCATCCCGTGGGATGATCGTCCGCATGACCCGGCGCATTGGTGGCGACACTTGCCATGATGAATAGCCCTCTTGCAGCCTCTTCAGCGATGAATCGCTGCCACGTTTCTCAATCTATGGCGATCATCTCCGACCGCCCCGGCGACCGAACGACGCGCATGCGTAACCCGATGCCCACCGTCGATCCGGCGCCGCCGGGCGGCGCCCTCTCAATCTCAATCCGACGCGGCGACTTGCCGCTCGTCATCGACGGAGGCGAACATCGCACGCGCCTCGTCCAGCCACTCGGCATAGGCCTCTTCGCTGACCACACGAACCGCGATCGGCATGAAGGCGTGGCCCGCCCCGCAGAGCTCGGAGCACTGACCGAAATAGATGCCCTCGCGTTCAGCACGGAACCAGGTCTCGTTGAGGCGCCCGGGCACAGCATCCATCTTCACGCCGAAGGACGGCAGCGCGAAAGCGTGCAGCACGCCCTGCGCAGTCACCTGCACGGCGACATTGGCACCGACCGGCACGACCATCTCGTTGTCGACCGCGAGCAGGTAAGGCTGGCCGATCGCCTCGGCCTCGTCACGCTCCAGCATGGCGGAAATGAAACTGAAACCGCCCTGGTCCTCCGGATACTCGTATTCCCAGTACCAGGAATGACCCGTCACCTTCACCACGATATCAGGCTCGGGGATGATCACCTGCTCGCGCAGCAGGCGGAAGGAGGGAATTGCGATACCGACCAGAATCAGGATCGGGATCACCGTCCAGGCGACTTCGAGCATGGTGTTGTGCGACGTGCGCGACGGGTTGGGATTCTTCTTCTCGTTGAAGCGGAAGATGCAGATCAGCAGCAGCGCGCCCACGAAGACGGTGATGATCGTGATCACCCAGAGCAGGCCGTTGTGGAAACTGACCATGTTCTGGGCCATTTCGCTGTGCGGCGGCATCATGCCCATCTGCCAGGGCTGAGGCACGTTGATGACGTCGGCTGCGGCCGGCGCAGCCGCCGCCATCGCGGCCAGTCCCGCCGCCATGCCCGCCGCGAGGCGCGACGTGATGCGGCGCAGGCGCGTCTCCCGGGATCCGGTCTGTTCCATTGGCATCGTTCTCTCGAAGCTCCATTTCGATTCTTCGCTCGGTGGACGGCACCCCCAGCGCCATCGCGACCATTCCGCCCGTCCCGCGATCCCGTAACTATTCCGGCGGGCTTATCAAGGCCTCGCCTAAAAAGCGACCCCTTACAGCCACGACTTCCACATTGATACAAGTCAAAACCACAATGTTGCCACGAGCGCAATGACATCGTGGTCGCACGCGACGAAGCGTCCGGGGGCTGTTGCGCTTTCGGCGCAGTTTTAGAA
>JAFIEC010000002.1 GCA_020832725.1 Paracoccaceae bacterium
GGGGGGGCATTGCCCCCCCGTCCGGGCGCGGCTCAGGCGCGGAACAGCCGGAAGGCAGCCGAGGCCAGCCAGCCCGCTGCAATGGCGATGGCCAGCGACAGCAGCCCGTAGATCAGCGGCAGGTCATGGGCGAGACGATAGATCAGCCGGCTCAGCCCCACTTTCTGGACGTCGATCAGCGTCTCGTAGCGGTCCACCACCAGCCCGTCGCGCACCAGGAAGATGCGGGCGAGGTAATCCCCCTCCACCAGATTCGCGGGCAGGGCGATGCGCGCCTGAAACAGCGTGTCCTCGGCGAGGTCCACCGCGCCGGGCAGATCCGCAAACAGGCCATCCGTCAGCCGCAGCCGCTGCAGCGCCTCGATGAACACGGCATGGGGCACCGAGGCCTCGGCGCTGACGGCGCGGATGGTGCTGCCGATGCTGATGGCATGGACAAGGTCCTCGGCCGGAGAGAGCATCTCGGCCAGGGGGCGGGTCGAGGCCACGGCATAGAAAGGCGGGGCCTCTCCGATGCGGACCGAATCGGTGTTCATCCAGATACCGAAGCGCCGCTCCATCCGGCGCACGATCTCGGCGCGGGAGGGGGCCGCGATGGTCACCACCACATCCAGATCGCTCGCCCCGGGTGCCGCTGTCTCGCGGCGGATGGCGCCGAAGACAAGGATCTCGGAGCCGACGAAATTGGCCGTGATCGCTACCTGATTCTGCGACAGCCCCGCGACCACCCGTTCGGGCTGGTGGTTGGCGGCCATGGCAAGCGGTGCCGCCAGCAGGGCCACCAGGGCCAGGAGAGCCGCGAACCCCCTCATTGCGTGACCACCCGTTCGGCGACGGAGAACAGCTCGTCGGGCGTCAGCACCAGATCGAGCGCCAGTTTCGCGCAAACCCCCAGCACGATCAGCGCCAGCAGGATGCGCAGCTGCTCCGCCTTGAGCTTCTGCCCGAGGATGGTGCCCACCTGCCCACCCATTACCCCGCCCACGATGAGCAGCACCGCCAGAAGCATGTCTACCGTGTAGTTGGTGGTCGCATGCATCAGGGTGGTGAAGGCGGTGACGAAGATGATCTGGAACAGCGAGGTGCCCACCACCACCCGGGTGGGCATTCCCAGAACATAGATCATCGCCGGCACCATGATGAAGCCGCCGCCCACCCCCATGATCGCCGCCAGCACCCCCACCAGCGCCCCCACCACCAGTGGCGGGATCGCGCTGATATACATGCCCGAGGCGCGGAACTTCATCTTGAGCGGCAGCCGGTGGACCCAATTGTGCTGTCTGCGGCGCGGGCGGACGCCCGGCTGGCGCGCGCGGCGCAGGGCGCGCAGGCTCTCGAAGAACATCAGCGTGCCGATCACACCGAGAAGCGCGACATAGGAAAGCTTGACCAGCAGGTCCACCTGCCCCTGTTCGCGCAGCCAGGCGAACAGCTGCACACCGACCGCCGCCCCCACAAGGCCGCCCGCCAGCAGGACGGTTCCCATCTTGAGGTCCACCGTCTTGCGGCGCAGATGCGCCAGCACGCCCGAAAAGGAGGAGGCGACGATCTGGTTGGCCTCGGTGGCCACGGCGACGGCGGGGGGGATACCGATGAAGAACAGCAGCGGCGTCATCAGAAAGCCGCCGCCGACACCGAACATGCCCGACAGCACGCCCACCAGCCCGCCGAGCCCCATCAGGAGAAAGGCGTTCACCGAGACTTCGGCAATGGGGAGATAGATCTGCATCAGGCGACCCAGCGCACGGAGGTGCCCCCCTCCTAGCGGGATGCGCGGCAAAGGTCACGCCCCCTGCAGACATATTCCGCCACTTGTGAAACCGGCCGCCCCGACGGGTCCGTCAGCGACCGGGCCAGGGCGTGCCGACAGTTCCGCGAGAGGCGTGTCGGGAGAGGGCATGCGCAGGGCCGCCCAGCCGTGGCCCAGGGGCGGATCACCGCGATCCGGTTGCCTCAGCGCTCCTTCACATAGGGCTCGCCGCCCGCGCGTGGCGGTGTTGCCTTGCCGACAAAGCCCGCAAGGATCACCACCGTCAGGATATAGGGCAGCGCCTGCATGAGCTGCACCGGAATGACGCCGATGCCCGGCACCGCGATGCTCTGGTAGCGGATGCCGATCGCCTCCAGCAGGCCGAACAGCAGGCAGGCCCACATCGCCGGATAGGGCCGCCACTTGGCGAAGATCAGCGCGGCCAGCGCGATGAAGCCCTTGCCGGCGGTCATGTTGGTGTTGAAGCTGGCCGAGGCGGCGGTGGAGAGATACGCCCCCGCGATGCCGCACAGAAGCCCGCAGATCATCACCGCCCAATAGCGTTGCAGCGTCACCGAGATGCCGGCGGTATCCACTGCGGCGGGGTTCTCGCCCACGGCGCGCAGCCGCAGCCCGAAGCGGGTGCGGAACAGCACCCACCACGTCAGCGGCACTGCGGCAAAGGCCAGATAGAGCAGCAGGCTGTGCCCCGAGACCAGCCGCCCATAGACCGGCCCCAGCAGCGGCAGCGCCCCGATCGTCTCGGCCAGCGGCCAGTGCAGGGCGCCGAAACGGGCATCCTGCGGCAGGGCCGGGGTCTGGCCGCCCTGACGGAACCAGTGGTTGCCCACAAGCGCTGTCAGCCCCGCAGCAAGGAAGTTGATCGCCACGCCCGAGATCAGCTGATTGCCGCGAAAGGTGATCGAGGCCAGCCCGTGCACCAGCGCCAGCGCCAGCGAAGCCGTGATCCCCGCCGCCAGCCCGATCCAGGCCGAGCCGGTGAAGGCCGCGAAGGCCCCCGCCGCAAAGGCCGCGATGAGCATCTTGCCCTCGAGTCCGATGTCGAAGATGCCCGCCCGCTCGGAGAACAGGCCCGCAAGGCAGGCCAGCAGAAGCGGGGCCGCCAGCCGCAAGGTCGATTCGAGGATCTGGACGATGGTGATGAAATCCATGCGCTCAGGCCCTTCGCTGCCGCAGCCGGGCAAAGAGCCGCTCCACCGGCATGCGCACCATGTTCTCAAGCGCGCCGGTGAACAGGATCACCAGCGCCTGGATCACCAGGATCATCTCGCGGGTGATCGCCGGCATCTCGAATTCAAGCTCGGACCCGCCCTGATAGAGGATGCCGAAGAGCAGGGCGGCCAGCACCACGCCCACCGGATGCGAGCGGCCCATCAGCGCCACCGCGATGCCGACAAAGCCCGCCCCCTGCACCGGGTCGAGCACCCGCCTCCGCCCCTCGCCCCTGACGGTGTTGATCGCCATGAGGCCCGCCAGCCCCCCCGATATCAGCATCACGATCATGATGATGCGCACCGCCGGAATGCCCGCATAGCGCGCCGCCGTGTCCGACTGGCCGAAGGCCCGGATCTCATAGCCCAGCCGCGTGCGCCACAGCAGCACCCAAAGCCCCGCGGCGCAGATCAGCGCGAGAAACAGCGAGATGTTCACCGGCGCGCGGGGAAAGGCGATGCCCACCCAGCCCAGCATCTCGCGCCCCGTGGGCAGGGCGGCACCGGGCGGAAAGGAGGCGGTCTCGGGCGCCATGGAGCCGGGCACCCGCATCACGTTGACCAGCAGATAGACGGTCAGCGCCGAGGCGATGAAATTGAACATGATGGTGGTGATCACCACATGGCTGCCCCGCGTGGCCTGAAGCCATGCCGGAATCGCCGCCCATGCCGCCCCGAAGACCGCAGCGCCCAGGATCGCCACCGGCAGGGCCAGCGCCCAGTGCGCCCAGTCCACCGACAGGCAGACCAGCGCCACCCCGACACCCGCCACCAGCGCCTGCCCCTCGCCGCCGATGTTGAACAGCCGGGCATGAAAGGCGATGGCCACGGCGAGGCCGGTAAAGATGAAGCTGGTGGCATAATAGAGCGTGAAGCCCCAGGCATAGGCGCTGCCCAGCGAGCCCTCGATCATGATGCGCAGGGCCCGCAACGGGCTTTCGCCGATGTAGATCACCACCAGCCCGGCCACCAGAAAGGCAAGGGCGAGGTTCAGCGCGGGGATCAGGGCCAGGTCGGCCCAGCGGGGCAGGCGGGTCATCAGGCGGCCTCGCCGGATTGGCTGCCCATGCCGGCCATCAGCATGCCCAGGTCGCGCTCGTCGGTCTCGGCGGTGATGCGCTCGCCCGAGATGCGCCCGTCGAACATGACGATGACGCGGTCGGACAGGGACAGGATCTCCTCCAGCTCGACACTCACCAGCAGGATGGCCGCGCCCGCGTCGCGCAGGGCCACGATGCGCTGGTGAATGAACTCGATCGCGCCGATATCCACGCCCCTTGTGGGCTGCCCCACCAGCAGGACGCGCGGCGCCCGCTCGATCTCGCGGGCCAGCACCAGCTTTTGCTGGTTGCCGCCCGAAAAGCTGCGGGCATGCAGCCCCGGCTCGGGCGGGCGCACGTCGAACCGGCTCATCTTGCTGCGGGTGTCGGCGCGCAGGGCGGCGTTGTCCATCAGCCCCAGCATCCCGCACCAGGCCGGATCGGACTGATAGCCGAAGCCGATGTTCTCCCAGGCGTGGAACTCCATGATCAGGCCCTGACGCTGGCGGTCCTCGGGCACATGGGCAAGGCCCGCCGCCCGCCGCCCCGCGGCGTTGTCGTGGGAGTCGAGCCGCAGCGCCGCACCGTCCAGCATCAGCCGCCCCGTGGCGGGCAGGGTGCCCGCCAGCGCCTCCAGAAGCTCGGATTGCCCGTTGCCAGCCACCCCGGCGACGCCCAGTATCTCGCCCGCCCGCAGCTCGAACGAGACATCGCGCAGCCGCGCCACGCCCTGGCCATCGGTCACGCCCAGCCCCTCGGCCCGAAGCACGACCGGCCCTGGTTTCGCCTCGGTCTTGTTCACCCGCAGCAGCACCTTGCGCCCCACCATCAGCTCGGCCAGCTCGGCCGGGCTGGTGCCTGCGGTGGGCAGGGTGGCCACCATCTCGCCCCGGCGCATGACGCTGACATTGTCGGTGGCGGCCATGATCTCGCGCAGCTTGTGGGTGATCAGGA
>JAFIEC010000010.1 GCA_020832725.1 Paracoccaceae bacterium
CCGCCCAGTATGGCACCATCAGACCACCTGCCCGGCCGCCCAGCCCGACCTCCAGGCCCATTGAAAGTTGTAGCCGCCCAGCCAGCCGGTCACATCGACCAGTTCGCCCACGACATGCAGCCCCGGAACCGCGCGGGCCGCAAAGCTGAGTGCGTCCAGATCGCGGGTGTCGACACCGCCTGCCGTCACTTCGGCCGTGCGCCACCCTTCGGTGCCGGCGGGCACCAGCTGCCAGTCATGCACGCTGCGCGAGAGCCTTTCGAACCCCGCGCGCGTCTGGTCGGCCAGCCGCCCCGGCAGCCCGGCCCGTGCGACCACGCTGCGCGCCAGCGCCTGCGGCAGGTCCAGAACATTGACCAGATCGCGCCCCCCGAGGCCTGCCGCCCGCCCCGCCTCGGCCTCGACCGCGAGGTCGCGGCCCGGGCACAGGTCGACCCGGATCGCGCAACCGGGGGTCCAGTAGCTGGAAATCTGCAGGATCGAGGGACCCGACAGCCCGCGATGCGTGAACAGCAACCCCTCCTCGAATGCGATCTTCTGCCCCTCCACCCCCACCCGCGCCGGGACCGAGACCCCGGCCAGCGGGCGGATCGCCTCGAGCTGCGCATCGGTGAAAACGAGCGGCACCAACGCCGGCCGGGTCGGCACGATCCGCAGGCCGAACGCCTCGGCCACGCGATAGCCGAAATCGCTGGCGCCCATCTTGGGGATCGACTTGCCGCCGGTCGCCAGCACTACCGCGCGCCCGGCGATCTCGCCCGCGTCGGTTTCGACCCGGAACCCGCCATCCGCCCCGCGCGTCACCGCACCCGGGCGGACGCCCAGCCGGAGCTCACCCCCGGCCGCATGCAGATCGCGCAGCAGCATGTCGACGATCTGTCGAGCCGAGCCGTCGCAGAATAGCTGCCCCAGCGTCTTTTCGTGCCAGGCGATGCCGGCCCCCGTGACCCGGTCGATGAAGTCCTGCTGTGTGTACCGGCTGAGTGCCGATCGCGCGAAACGGGGGTTTTGCGAGAGGAAGCGGTCGGGCGAGATCTGCAGGTTGGTGAAATTGCACCGCCCCCCGCCCGAGATGCGGATCTTTTCGCCTGCCGCACGGGCATGATCCAGCACCACCACCCGCCGCCCCCGTCGCGCGGCCTCGATGGCGCACATCAGCCCCGCCGCCCCCGCGCCCAAGACGATCACGTCCCACATCATCCCGTCCTTGCATGTCACGGCATGTGATAGTCTTGGGAGACTTGGGGCGCCAGATGGGGCGGGGGGAAAACGGCGTTGTTTGGCGGCCTTCAACAAAAGGCCCCACCAAGCCGACAAACGGATGGAGGCGGCCTTTACCTCTTTAACTCACCCAATTGGGTCAGCCGATGGCTTGCTCGCCTCTCAACTAACGGACACCGCCGGCGTGTAGTCGCCTTTAACAAGGGCCGCCCTTTTCTTGCGGATGATCATCGAAACAACTTGGTAGGCTCTTGGAATGCCCGGCCTTGAAGATAAGCCAAAACTTCACGTGCAATCATATCAGGCGTCTCTTTGCGGGCTACGCATTTCGATGCCCAAGGTCTTCCAGGATGCAACACATCCCACCGCGGCTGTAAACCTTGATACCGGCCCTTTCCGGGGTCGTGGTTTCCGAATCCGTCAATCGTCGTATTCCAGACGGGCATGAATCGGCTAATAATCAGGTTTTCGCCAAGGGGAATCCATATCTCATCCACCACCAAGTACCGGCACCGGAAATCTTCTATGGAGAGGGTTGTGGTCGCCGCCACCACGCTATCGGCGTGTTCCTTCAAGCGCGAAAACAACTCCCGCCCTTTCGGGGCTTCGTCCTCATCTTCCAAGACGGCCACCCCCTTGCGCCCGCCTTTGCGTATGGCCTTGCCGACATAAATCGGTGCCCACCATTGCCCATTTATATTGGCCTCCGCTAGGGGCGCATAGGCCGGGTTGGGGCCGGTGTAGTAAATCGCATAGACGCCCGTACCCTTGAAGGAGGGCACCGAGGACAGCGGCACCGGGTCGCTTTCCAGGAGGGCTTCAGCAATAGAGGCGGCCAAGTTTCGCTTGGCCAAGGGGTTGAAGGGCTTGGCCTCTTTCATCAATGGAGGCCTTGCCTGCGCGCCAGCTTTGCCAGGTCGGCTTCCAGCAGTTTTTGGGCCACACTGGACGCCACCGCTTGCGCTAGGCGCACCGGCACGGCGTTCCCGAGTTGGCGCATGGATTCCGACCAGGCCCCGTGAAAAACATACCCATCCGGAAAACCCTGGATACGCGCCGCTTCCCGCACGGTGAAATAGCGCACCGACCCATCCGGCAGCACCATCATGTTTTCACCGCCCGGCACGCCGTGGTCCCCGGCTTTGAGGGCCTTGGAAGGCCAGTCTATAGGGGATCCGGTATGTCCCACATAAGCCCGCGCACCATGTTGCAAGCGGTGGTTCAGCACGCACTCGGTTTCGCCTCCATCCTGCCGAGGAGCAGGCAGGCCGTGGAGGGCGTCCCTTACAGTCAGCCAAGCAAGGCGGCCATCCGACTCGTTGCGCCCGCGCAGGGCCGCCACACGGCCCTTGTATCTGTCCGGCACTTCCCCCCGCGCCTTCCTGGGCACCTTGTGCCTCTCCCAATACTCCCCGGTTATCCATTGCGCGTGCAGGAGGGAGTTGACGCTATGGGTTGCTTCCGGGAAGTTCCAATGCACATCCTGGTCCGACCGGAAGCCGACAATGAACACTCTTTCCCGGCGTTGCGCCGCGCCAAAGTCCGCCGCGTCGAAGAGTTGGCGCGCCACATTATAGCGCAGGCCGCTGTCCGTTGAAGTCTTCACTTGTTCCAGTCTCTTCAAGTGCTCCGTCCAGGTTTCCCCTGGCTTTTGGAACACTTCGGGCATGGACATCCGGTGTTCGATATATGCCAGGTAATTGGCGAAGGTTGCCCGCGTCAGGCCCTTTACATTCTCAATGATGAAGGCGCGAGGTTTCAAATTGGCGACCACATCCGCGAAGGCGGAGAACATATCCCGGTCGTCATTGAAGGCCCGGTGTTTCCCCCCGATAGAAAAGGGTTGGCAAGGCGGTCCGCCCGACACGAGGTCGAGGCCTTCCGGGTATTCGCCATAATCCAGATCCCGCACATCTCCGCAAATCACTCGCAGGTCCTTCAAGAGTGGGAAGCCGCGCTCCTTATTCTCTTCCAGGGTTTCCGCCGCCCACTTGTCCTTCTCTACGGCGGCGACGGCGTGGAAGCCCGCCAACTCAGTACCGAGAGCGAGGCCGCCCGCGCCCGCGAAGAGTTCAAGAGAATGCAGCCTGTCAAACTTCACGAGCCGGTCCCGCCATTTTGGTTCACGATTCCGGTGGCGTGGGGGCGCACCGCAGTGGCTTTTCATACCATCACCGAACTGGACGCGCTTCAAGAAAATCCTTCAAATCGTCCGGGCCACCCCCCGGCGGCGCTCCGCAGACCTCGCCACCCGCTCATCGTCGCGTGCCGCGCATGTCGGGGGTCTTGTTGCCGCGCGGGCCGGACAGGACGGGTGTGTTCGCGCGGGTCTCGGCTCCGAGGGCATATTGGTCAGAGGCAAATGGCAGAGCGTGGAGGGTCACGCCTGTCCGGTGACATCCGGGCCGGGGCAATGGCGGTCTCGATGGGTTTGAGCGAGAACACCGCCAGGTATCATGGCGAACGGCTTCATTCCCGTTTGGGCGAAGTAATCCCTGGTCAGATGGCTCTGAAGGAGGAGCCGGCCAATATCGAGGCAGCGGTTCAGGAAGGATACAAACGCGCATTCTCCTGAACGCGCCGCTTTCGCGCGCTGCCCCCTGCCATGGTTCCTAACGCGCCCGATCCGTGTACGGGCCGCAGCTCAGTCCGTGCCCCGATCAGCATCCATCAGCACGGCCATGAGCAGTGCTGGCTCGTCGCTCAGGTTGACCCATGCGTGGTTTGTGCCACGCTGGATGACCACGTCGAAGGGCTCGAGCACGGTCTCGTCGTCATCGAGAAGCATCTTCACACGCCCGCGCAGCAGCATGATGTAGTCGAGGGTCGGGGACTTGTGCATGCCCGGGTGGCGGGTCGTGTCGACGCGGAGATGCGAGGCCTCCATCCGCGCAAAGGCTTCTGCGGCCGAGCGTTCGGCATCGTCCGGATCACTGTTCCCGGCGCGAGGGGCGAGCTGGAATACGCGGAACACTGTGCCGCCCTCGGGTGGCTCAAGGCGCAGGTGCCGGTCGGCACCGTCCTCAACCGACAGATCGGGCCCGAGCGCATGGGTGGACCACATATCAATGAGCGCTCGGCCGGGGCCCGAGCGGATCACATGCGGCGTCCGGGCGTCGCTGAGGATGCGCGAGCGCCCGCTCGCATCATTCCCGGTGACGATCCGGCGCATGGCAGGCGTGTCGTCGGTCATGGCGGTTTCTCCTTGCTTCACTCGAGCTGGCGCTGGTCCGACAGGTCGCGCCCTCCCCGTGTCACCGCAACCCGGGCACCCCGCGCCTCGAGTACCGGAAGCGCGGCGAGGCGTTGGATGATATGGAATTGGGTCGGCATGTCCTCCCATGTGGTTTCATGAAAGCGCACCTCGCCGCATGCAGTTGCAGCAGAAAGCCGGAGCGAGGCCGGGCCGGGCGGCGTATGGCAGGCACGGGCGATGTCGGCTTCGCCGGGGCGACCGGTCGCCGGGACGTATTTGTAGTGCAGCAGCCCCCCAGCGGCGGGGCCGGTTGCGACAGGAAATGCCTCGATGGGCGTGATGTCCGTCAGGGTAATGTCGACGAAGCGATGGCCGAGCCATGAGGCACCATGCACCTCTCGATCCCCGAATATCCGTGGCGGCGGGATTTCGGCCCAGAGCTTGGCGAAGCCGAGCTCGTCGCGTCCTGTCAGGATCGGATCGGCGAGGTTTTCCCACATCACGGCAACGAACAGCCCGGTGACATCGTCTTGCCTGCCACAAAAGCGGGCAGGAAAGCGGACCCCGATAATGTTGTAGCCGCGACCTGCAAGCCAGGATAGCTCGCTCAGATACTGGACCTCGACGCTGACCACCGGCTCACCAGCCAATGTGAAGCCGGGCGGCAGGAGCGCCGCCAGCGGCGCCGGCTCGGTCAGGTAATCGACCGTGACCACCCGCCGCAACGGCCGGTCGTGCCAGTCATGCGGGGCACCGTCCGGCCCTTGGCGCGGCCCCGGGCTGGGGCCGAAGCCGAAGGGCATTCGGTGGACCGGGGTCGCCATCTCAGCGACGTGGACCGATGCGGTTGCGCAGAATGCCGAGCCGCTCGATCTCCAGTTCCACCTCGTCGCCCGGCGCAAGGAACCGTCCATGCTCCAGCCCGCAGCCGTTGCCCAGTGTGCCCGATCCGATCACCTCGCCGGGATGCAGCGTCTCGTCGCGGGAAACGTGAGCGATGATGCGCGCGAAGCCATGGTGCATCTCGGCCGAAGAGCCATCGGCCCAGGTCACTCCGTTGACCCGAGCGCGCATCCTTAGCGCCTGCGGATCGCCGACCTCGTCGGCGGTCACCAGCCACGGCCCGAGGATGTTGCCGGTGTCGAAGTCCTTGCCCTTTGCAGGACCGAGGCCTCCGGCCATCTCGCGAATCTGGTGATCGCGCGCACTCATGTCATTGAAGATGACATAGCCGAAGACATGATCTAGCGCGGTTTGCTCGGGAATATCGCGCCCACCGTGCCCGATGACTGCGGCAAGCTCGAGCTCGAAGTCGAGGCGTGTCTCGCCCGCAGGCCAGCGCACATCCGTCTCCGGGCCGACGACCGAGAAGCGGTTGCCCTTGTAGTTGATCGGCTGGTCGTACCAGACTTGCGGCACCTCTACGGCTTCGGGGTCAGTGGGGCCCGGCTGGCCGAAGGCCTGCCGCCGTGCGCGGGCCTGACGGAAGTGTTTCTCAAAGCTGAGCGCATCGCGGATCTGCCGTGGACGAGGCAGTGGAGCACACAGCGTCACCGCATCCGCCGAACGTCGGGGCGCGGAAGCAAGCGCATCCCGGGCAGCCTCTACACCTTCACGGCCAGCATCAATCAGCGCCAGCATCGAGATGAAGGGGGGGTATCGGGCCGGCTCGAGCACAGCGACGGTGCCATTGTCGAGGACGGCGCCCAGGCGCTCGGCGTCGTCTCCGCGGTCACGGAAGGTGACAAGCTTCATGGGTGTTCTTTCAGGTCGGCGTAAATTTCGGAGATGCGCGCGCCAGGTGGATAGGTGGCAGCAAACGAGGGACGTGCCCGGATCGCATCCCACCAACGGCTGACGGCTGGATGAGCCGCCCAGTGTTTCGAGAGACCGAGATCGGCCATGCGATCAAAGGTAGGCACCAGCGCAAGATCGGCGATGGTTAGCGCTGAGCCGCATAGCCATTCCGAGACCATCAGCTCTCGTTCCATCCGCTCCACGGTCTGTTCGAGCCGCTCAAGCGACTCGCGCTGACGCTCGTCCGAAAAGCCCCGGGGGCCCATCTTGCGGTAGAAATGCCGGTGGAGCGGCCGACTGTCGGCCTCCGAGCGCCGGGCCTCTTCGTCAAGTTCGGTATAGTGGCGAAAGAACGCCTTGTTGAATGACGGCACCCGGATCGCGACCGTGGGCACTTCGTCGATGAATTGCAGCCAGGTACGCATCCGCGCTCGCTCCCAGGCGTCTCGTGGTGCAAGCGGCGGATCGGGGAACACGTCGTCGAGGTATTCCATGATGACCGTACTGTCGGTCACCGGGCGGTCGTCATGCAGAAGAGTCGGGACCACACCGTTCGGATTAAGGGCCAGGTATTCGGGCGCGAGATGCTCGCGTTTGCGGAAATTGATCTGGCGGTCAGTGTAGGGAAGACCTTTTTCGAAAAGGCAAAGCCGGACTTTCTGCGAGCAGGTTGAATAGGTGCTGTTGAGCAGGACGAGCATGAATCAGCCTCCCCGGCCGTCGTTGTGCGAATGACCACCGCAGCAGGCTTTGTGCGGATGCGCCTCACCCCGCCGGTAGCGGCCCATCAGCGCGAGCACCTCCATGCGCTCTGGTGCCACCGCACCGGCCGAGAGCTCGCGGTAGATCGCGGCGACATTGGCCACGATGCGCTCGCGGTCGAGCCAGTCGTCGAACGTGTCCATGGCAATGTCCCAGGCCGCTTCCGCCCAGTCGAGCCCGGCCGCATGGCGCTTGCGCGTCTCGGCTTCCACATATTCCAGATAGTCGAGAAGTGTGCGCACCGCACGCTTGTCGCCGACCGGTCCGTGTCCGGGAACCACGGTCTCCACATCCCAGGACAGGATGAGCCGACAGGCGTCTATCCAGTTTGCGACCGGCCCGTCCCAGATGATCGGGTGGCCTCCCGAAAAGACGATGTCACCGGTGTAGACCGTGCGGGCATCGGGCACGAGCGCGAGGATGTCGCCACGGGTATGGGCGGGCCCGACTTCGTGCAACTCCACCCGCCGACCGCCGACCGTCACGTCGCGCCGGCCCTCGAACAGCTCGGTCGGCGGGGTATGGCGGATATCCGAGAAATCGAACCGGCTGCCCATCACCTCATGCAGGAACGCACCGGCTTCGCCGTGCTCGGCCCAACGTCGCATGGTCTCTGCAAAGACCGGGGCGGGGCGCTCCTCCATCTCTTCGGCGCAACCGCGCGAGGCGATGATGCGGGCTCCGGTGACCAGATGGTTGCCGAAGGTATGATCCCCGTTGGCATGCGTATTGACCAGCGTTCCAATCCGCGCTGCGGCCGGGGTCGCCGCACGATAGGCCTCAAGCATGTCCCGTGTCAGCCGCCCGGTGAACAGGGTGTCCACCATCAGGCTTTCGCCATCCGCGGTGATGAGCCCCGAATTGCTCCAGCCCCAGGAGCCGTCTCCCTGGATATAGGCGAAGAGCCCGTTGCCGAGCTCCACCAGGTCGCGTTTTACCAATACCTGCATCAAGAGCCTCGTTCAGAGTAGAATGAGCGCAATCTCCGGGATGAAAAGCACCATCCCGGTGAGAACAACCATGATCAGCGCAAAAGGTGCCGCGCCAGCGAATATGTCGCTGAGCTTGATCCGCGGATCCGCGAGGTTCGACTTGATCACGAAACACGCCACACCCAGCGGCGGCGTAAGCAGACCGACCTCCACCGCAATGATCGTGATGATCCCGAACCAGACGAGATTGACATCGAAGACCTGTATGACCGGCAAGATCAGCGGGATGACGATCAGCAGGATCGATGCACTGTCGAGGATGGTGCCGAGAAGGATGATCACCAGCAGATAGAGCAGCATCACGCTCAGCAGGTCCAGGTCGTAATAGACCAGCAGATCCGCCATCGCATTGGGCAGCCCGGTCAGGGCAAGCATGCGCGAGTACATATGTGCGGCGATGAGCAGGAAGGTGATCGCGGCGGTGACATGTCCGGTCTCGACGATGATGCGACCGAATTCCGCGAGCCCGACACTCCGCTTCAGGATCGCGATGACGAGCGCGCCCAGCGCGCCCACTCCTCCGGCTTCGGTGGGGGTGAAGAAACCTCCATAGATCCCGCCCAGCACCAGCAGGATCAGGACGACGATCGGCAAGCCGCGCAGAAGCATCTCGCCCACGCCCATGCCCGGTCCGCTGTGTTCCTGAGGCCTGCCCACAAAACCCGGGGCGAAAGTGGCCAACATGATGATACCGATGCTGAACATCGCCGAGAGCACAAGACCCGGAACGATGCCGGCCGTGAACAGATCACCGATCGAGACCTCGGCGAGGATACCGTAGAGGATCAGCAGGAGCGACGGCGGGATCAGCATACCCAGCACCGATGAGCCTGCGACAACACCGACCGAGAAACGCGGCGTGTAGCCGTGGCGCATGAGCTCCGGAACCGCGATCTTGGTGAAGACGGAAGCCGAGGCGATGGAGGTGCCATTCACCGCAGCAAAGACCGCGTTCGCAAAAACCGTGGCGATGCCGAGCCCGCCCCGAAAGCGCCTGAACAGCTGCCCCGCGACGTCGAAGACATCGCGCCCCAGCCCCGAGACGCCGACGAGGACGCCCATCAGCACAAAGAGCGGGATGACCCCGAAGGAATACTTGGCAACGCTCTCGAGGGCGGCCAGCGACAGCAGGTGCCCCGCCACATCGACATTGCCCCGGATCAGCACGACCCCGAAGAACGAGACAGTCATCAGGGCGATCGACACATGCAGGCCGAGCTGGATCAGGACAAGGATCAGTCCGATGGAAGCGATGCCGATCTCGACATTGGTCATGGCCGGACTTCGCCCCTGATGGCGCGCGTGGCATAGGCGATGGTCAGCAGCCCGTAGAGGACGGTCGCCAGCGCTGCGCCCGAGAAGACTGCCAGCGTGAATGGCCAGCGCGGCATGATGAAGACACCATAAAGGCCGACCGTGCGCTCCTGGGTAAGGGTCGTCACGAGTTGCGGCCACAGATAGTAGACGAGGATTGTCAGCATGACCGTTCCCACAAGGTGGTGAATGGCATCGAGGCCATGGCCCCAGCGCGGCCCGCGACGGCGCAAGCTGTCGATCAACATATCCGATCGGATCGCCCGCCCTGCGCGTATGGCATAGGGAAGCTGCAGGAACACGATCGAGACGATAGCGGCGCTGACGAGTTCGGCCGTGGCCGGGACCGGTGTTCCGAAGGCACCGCGCCCGATCACGTCGGCATTGATCAGAACCATGATCCCGACTGTCCCGAGACCACCGAGAAAGGCGAGGGCAAAAGCCAGCGCCGATATCCCCCGGGCCAACCAGCCCAGGGGAAGTTCGATGGCAGTGCCTTCGCTCATTCGGCCAGCCAATCGCGCGCGAAGGTGATTCCCGCCTCCTGGGAGAGGCGGATATAGGTCTCAAGCGCACGGGTGCCGGGTAGTCCGCGCTGGTCGAGACCTGCAGCCCATTCACGGGCGATGTTGGGCAGCATCGCGGCAAGCTTCGCGCGCTCTTCCTCGGGGAAATCAGCGACAGTCGCCCCCGCCTCCTCGGCCGCTGCCAGGCTGCGCGCGCCCGAATCCACATAGGCTTGAGCGGTGCGGGACTGGTATTCCGAGGCGACCTCGAGCATCACGTTCTGCACGTCTTCGGGCAGCCGGTTCCAGACGTCGAGGTTGATGGTAAGACCCGAGGAGTACATTGCGCCGAAATTCACGCGCGTGATGTGGGGCGCGACCTCGTGAAACTTGTAGGGGAGCACCGCGGATTCGAATGTGACGATACCGTCCATAAGCCCGGTTGCCATCGAGTTGTAATAGTCGGGCAAGGCGGCACCAACCGGGATCGCGCCGGTGTCGCGCAGCCAGTTGAGGCCCAGCCCGGCGGTGCCGAGGCGCAGACCGCGCAGATCCTCAACCGAGTTCACCGGCGCCTTGGTCACGAAATGGTAGGTGTCGATTCCCACTCCAGCCAGAAGCTTCTGGTTGGCGGCCGTCCAGGCAGCCTCCATTTCCGGGACTTCATCCTGCAGCTTCTCGACCACATCCATCAGCAGGGCGAGATCGTCGGTGCCAAACGGCGTAAGGAAGGTGATCTGTTCCAGCGGCAGCTTGTCGCGCTCGAAGAGATGCGGAACATATCCCATGTCACCGATGCCGGTGCGCACCGCCTCCAGAACGCCGCTTGGAGGTGCTACCGATCCGCCATAGGCCTGAACCCAGTTGATGCGATAGTCTCCCGTCTCCGCCAGGCGGCGGTCGACTTCGGGGATGAAATAGTCGCGGATCTGAGCGACGCCGATCGTGATCGGCGGGTGGCCTGCGACCACGGTGATATTCAAGGTGCGCGCCTCTGCGGCAGCACCGGAAAGCACGAGCGCCGCCGCAGCGGCGGCGGTGATGTGTCGGATTTGCATGTTGTCCTCCCTTATGGTCTTTGTTTTTTGGTCTTCTTTGGTCTCAGTCTGTCGATGGCCCCTCCCCTGCTGTGGCACCTGCACCGCCCCGGAAGGCATCCACGAGAAAGGACAGCAACTCGCGGCGCAATGCTGCGCGATCATCAGGACTGCATGCGCCGTCCGACAGTCGACGCATGCGGCTGTGGGAACTGTCGTCGGTCAGCACGATCATAATCGCCCCCACCATCAGGTGATAGCGCCAGTGCACCTCGGCGTTGGTCAGGCCGGGGGCAGCCCGGCCCAGTGCCGCAACGTATCGCAGGGCAAGGGGGTCGAATTCGTCGGCGACGATCTCCCGCGTCCAGGTCGTCGGACGTATCCTGTGCATCAGGATGAGATGGGTGAGCAGGCGTCCCGTGGCCGGATCGGCCTCGTCGACATAGGGCGTCAGAAATGCGTCGATCACATCTGCAAGGGTGGGGGGCCGACCCTCCGCTCTTGCCTTCGCCTCGACCAGATCGAGCTGGCTGATCCTACGACGTGCAGTGCGCCGGGCGACGTCGCGAAAAACTTCGGAGACGAGGCTCTCCTTCCCACCGTAGTGGTAGTTGATCGCCGCCATGTTCGTACCGGCCTCGGATGTAATGGCACGGACCGAGACACCCTCGACGCCGTACTCGGCCAGCAACCGCTCTGCCGCGCCACGCAACCTCTCACGAGACGGGTCCAGGATGTTCCGGGCAGCTGTCGAATCCATGTTTTAATCATTTGATTGAAACATGTGTTTGTCAAGGCTGTCCATGGCGCTCGCCAGCGCGCTGTGAGGAGACGGCGCTCCCCTTTCCCCGGACAGCCTCGTCCCACGGCTTCGGTGACAGGTATGCCAGGCGCGCGAAGGGCCTCGTTGCCCACGATTGCACCGGGGCTGAGCACTTCGTTACATGCCGGCCGGTTCCGGTCTTGCAGGCGAGGCAAGGGTCCGCTCATGCAGCCCGGCCACCACGCAGGAGTCACGAGAGGTCTACCCCGGAGAATCTGGGGAACGGGTCCTCTCCGTCGCGACATCCCGCACCCTTCGATCTCCGGGTGTCGCACATGAACCTTGAGCCCGGGAGATCAGCTGTCTTCCGACAGATCCCAGGTCTTTCTGGGAGGGGCCTTGAATTCGATCTGGACGCAATCTTCCAGAGCTTCGCAATAATGCTCGACGCCTGCCGGATGCAGCCATGCGCATCCCGGACGACCGATGAACTCATGTCCATCGATCACAACGCGCGCGCGCCCTTTTACAAGATAGCAGATCGAGTCGTGATCGGGGTGCGCGTGAACAGGATCAATCGTCCCTTTCTCTCGAAACACCTCGACAGCCAGCAGCCTTGCGCTCACGAGCAGCTGCCTGAACGCAATATTCCCGGTCTCCAACTGGCCTTCGATGGCGTGGATGCTCTTCCATGGCATCGTTTCGCCGTCGACGAACAATGTCTCGCCGGCTTCAAGGTCTCGCGACAATTCTGGCATCCTTCCCCCGTTCGTCATGTGGCCAGCAGCTTCGCTGAAACTGCCACGTCACCGGACCGGTGTACCCGATGAAGTAATCGCGCAAGACGACGCATTGTCAACGAAGGCTCCAGGTGCCGAGGTTCCCCACCGTCCAGTCGACCCCAGGGACCCCGGTCAATAAGCCATGATGGTGGGAAGGTCAGACCTCCTGGCGCGGCTCAGCTCGCAGAAACAGCGCATCCCTCCGGACCTCTCTCCGGTGCCTTCGCTCTGGTGCCTGTTGCATGGACCGAGGGTCGAGTTGGCACAGCGCGGGCCTTGAACTCAATGGAGCGGAGAGAGCCCATCCGTCGGGTCAGCTTCCGGGTGTTGGGCGAAATACCCGGACACCTCCTGCTCGATTGCCCGCCCTCGATCCGGCCGTCCGGTAACGCGGCGCGATCAGCACCAGCAGACGACCTCAGGGCAACGCCGAATCCATCTCGGTCAGGAGCTGCTCGCGCCACCAAACATTACTGTGCAGTGCGCAGCCCCGCCCCAATCTGGATCAGCGACGAGGCCCCCGATGGCGGTAGCAGGCCAGTTCAGATCGACGCCGGTCACCGGGATCCCATGAAAACGCCGCTCCTGAGACGAGGGTCCGCTCTCGGGAACGCTGCACAGAAGCGAGACCGGCGCCTGTGGCCATGAAGCACTGGCAGTCCTTTGCCGGCGAGGAGGCGTTACTGGCTGAGACCGGTGAGAGTTTCACCGCCCTCAAACTCCCGGACTGCCACGCGTGGCCGTGCTTGGGCACCTGCTCTGTTGCATACGGCACCTGCATGGCGGCCGTTGCACCGGCCCGCGCGGCGGAATAGCCTTGCTGCGTTGCAGCATGAGGTTGGCATGACAAGTCGTGAGGAACTGCGGATCAGAGCGGCTCACTGCGGCCTTTCGGAGCAGAGAGCAACGAGGCCGGAGGCGGTGTGCCGCCGGGCGTGGCGATGACCGGTATCATTGTGATCGCTCTGGCGCTGGCGGCGCTGATGGTGCTGGCCTATCGGGGCCTCAGCCTGTTGCTGCTCGCGCCTGCGGTCGCGCTGATGGCGGTTCTGGCAGCGGAGGGCGGGCCGGTGCTGGCCAGCTACACCCAGGTGTTCATGCAAGCCACCGGTGGCTTCGTCATCCAGTTCTTTCCGCTGTTTCTGCTTGGGGCGGTGTTCGGCAAGCTGATGGAGGCCTCAGGCTCGGCGCGGGTGCTGGCGGATGGCATCATCCGCTCTCTGGGGCCGCGCCGGGCGATCCTGGCGGTGATCCTGTCCTGCGCGGCAATGACCTACGGCGGGGTGTCGCTGTTCGTTGTGGCCTTCGCCGTCTGGCCGATCGCCTCGGCACTGTTCCGCGAGGCTGACCTGCCCCGGGTGCTGATCCCCGCGAGCATCGCGTTGGGGGCGTTCACCTTCACGATGACGGCGCTGCCGGGCACTCCGGCAATCCAGAATGCGATCCCGATGCCCTATTTTGG
>JAFIEC010000017.1 GCA_020832725.1 Paracoccaceae bacterium
CGTCAGGCCGTGGGCGGCGAGCTGGTCGATCTGGGCCTGCATCAACCCTGGCTGGTGGTCGATGTGACGCTGACCGAACCGGTCGATCTGCCCAGCGCGACAGTCCAGTACTGCGACCCGGCCCGGCCGATCACCTTTGTCAAGGTGACCGGTGCGCGGAGGCGTTGGGAGATCATGCTGATGCCCGGCGACGACCCGGCCGAGATGGCACGGCCCGAACGGGTCTGGGCGCTTCTGTCGCGCTGGATCGGGCCCCGACAGGCCCGGCTGGACCGCTGCGCGATCTACACCTTTCACTCGCTGATCGCGCCGCGCTGGCGCAACGGTCGGTTGTTCATCGCCGGGGACAGCGCCCACCAGACGCCACCATTTCTGGGCCAGGGCATGTGCACGGGGATCCGCGATGCGGCCAATCTGGCCTGGAAGCTTGCAGCCGTGCACCAGGGCGCGCCCGAGGCGTTGCTTGACACCTACGAATCCGAGCGCATGCCCCATGCCCGCGCATTCATCGACAAGGCGGTGGCACTGGGCAACATCATCCAGACGACCGACCCGGCCGTCGCGGCAGAGCGCGACGCCCACTTTGCCCGGGACGGGGCGGGCGAGATCGTCAACCTGTCACCGTCCCTGGGCCCGGGGCTTCACAATGGTCCGGTCGGCGGAACGATCCCGAGCCAGCCGCGCCTTTCGGACGGTCGGCTGATGGACGACGCCATCGGCCAGCGGTTTGCGCTGCTGGGCCGAATTCCGCCCCGGCTTGCGGAACAGGCGGCAACACTGGGGGCGGTCCGGATCGAAGATCCGGCCATCGCGAACCTGCTGACCGATGCGGATGCCGAAGGGTTGGTCCTGCGGCCCGACCGCATCGTGCTGGGCACCGCTGAAGATCCGGTGACAGCCGATCTGCTGAACAATCTGGCAAGCCCCGCGCCTTGCAAGGCAGTCCGCAGCGCCGGCTGATGCCGGTGCCGCCATACGACAACCGGAGCAGAAAACCGCACCGGAGACACAAAGGGAGGACCACCATGAACCGCAAACCGCTTGTTCCGATCACCCAGGAGGATGTTGTCACGTTCGAACGCGACGGCGTCGTCTGTCTTCGCGGCATGTTCGACGATGACTGGATCGCGCGCATGAACAATGCGATCGACCAGATCATGGATGCAGACCATCCGCTGGCCCGCCCGCGCGAGGTCACGCGCGCCGTCGGCGGAAAGACCGGGCGCTACCACATCAATTCGTTCGTCTGGCACTGGAATGATGATTTCCGCGCCTTCAACCTGGAATCGCCCGCCGCCGAGATCGCCGCGCATCTGATGGGAGCCGACAGCGTGCGGCTGTTCTACGATCAGGTGTTCGTCAAGGAACCCCACACCGCAGAACGCACGGACTGGCACCAGGACCTTCCTTTCTGGCCGTTGCAGGGCGAGCAGATCCTGTCGGTCTGGGTGGCGCTGACCCCGGTCAACGAGCAGAACAGCGCGCTGGAATACATCGCAGGATCGCACAAATGGGGCAAGTTCTATGCTGCGGCCATCCCCGACAAGGATCCGAATTTCCGCTCGGAACTGGAGCCTTGCCCGGATTTCAACGAGATGCGGGGGCGCCCGGGTTACGATTTCCTGTCATGGGACATGCAGCCGGGTGATTGCCTGGTGCACCATCCGCTGACTGTTCACGGGTCAGCCGGGAATTTCTCGCCCACCCAGCGCCGGGCCGCGATTTCGACGCGCTACTTCGGGCCCGATACGCGCTGGGATCCGCGACCCGCAACCATGAAGATAACCGGCGATCCGCAACTGGAGCAGGGAACCTATCCGGCAGACGACCGCGTGTTCCCGGAGGCCTGGCGCGCCTGATCCGGCAGATCGCCCGGATTTTCCCGGGCACGCATGCATGTGAAGCGTGCGTGCCCTCCATGATCCTGCAAGCAACCAGGAGGTGCCGTCATGAATGCGCGCCCCGCCTCACTCGATGTCGATCTCTACAGCGACGAGATCATCCGCGAGCCCTACGAGACCTACCGGGCGCTGCGCGACGCAGGTTCGGCCGTCTGGCTGCCACGCCACGAACTCTGGGCCGTGGCACGCTTTGAGGAGGTGCGTCAGGTCTTGCGCGACCACAGGCGTTTCTCGTCCGCCAGGGGTGTGGCTGCCAACGAGGAGACGAACCGTGCATCGATGGGCACGACATTGGCCTCGGATCCGCCGCTGCATACCGAACAACGCAAGATCATCGTGGCGCCGCTGATGCCCGGAGCGCTGGCACCGCTACGCGCGCAGATCGAGGCGACTGCCGATGATCTGATCGCGCGCCTCGTGGCTCGGGGCAGCTTTGACGCCATGAGCGATCTTGCGCGGGTGCTGCCGGTGAGCATCGTTTCCGACCTTGTCGGCCTGCCGGAGGAGGGGCGGCAGAACCTCCTGAAATGGGCCGCCGCGACTTTTGACATCCTGGGCGTGATGAACGAACGGGCGCGCGAGGCGGTGCCGGCAGTCCAGGAAATGCGGGCCTATACCGTCGAGCAGGCCACCCCCGAGCGCTTGCGCCCCGGAAGCTGGGCTGCCCGGCTCTATGAAGCGGCCGCGGAGGGAAAGATTCCGGTGGAACGATGCCCGGCGATGATGCGCGACTACATGGCCCCGTCGCTGGACACGACGATACTGGGCACCGGCAACATTCTCTGGCTGCTGGCGCGCCACCCTGACCAATGGGAGTTGCTGCGCGCCAATCCTGATCTCATTCCCTCGGCGATCAACGAGGGGCTCAGGCTGGAATCCCCGATCCGCGGCTTCACCCGCCTGTTGAACACCGCGACCAGGCTGGGCGACACCGAACTTCCCGAGGGTGCGCGCGTCTTGGCTCTCTATGCTTCGGCCAACAGGGACGAACGGAAGTGGGATGAGCCGGAGCGCTTCGACATCACCCGCAAGGCTACCGAGCAGCTGGGATTCGGGCACGGCATACATACCTGCGCCGGAATGCATCTGGCGCGCCTCGAGATCGGAGCGATCCTGTCGGCGCTCGTCCGCCGCGTGCGCCGCATCGAGGTGGAGGACCCCGTATTTGCCTACAACAATGTCCTGCGTGGATTCGACTCGCTGCCGATGCGGCTGCAGTAGAGCCTGTTGTCCGGGTGTTTCGCCGTCGGCGATCGCCCTTCATTCAATGCATGGGTTGGTGTCATTGTCGTGGTGGAATTCCCATACGGCAAGCGACAGATTACCGTGTCCTCTCTCGTCCCGGCACCTATGCGACAGGCGTCAGCAGCGCAGGGCAACGGGCTGCATCGATCAGCGCCGCGAGGTGCGCGGGATCAGAAGAGTTTGTTCGCGAGAGAACCAGCGCACTGAGCAGCATCGGATCGAGCACGTCAGGCGGCGTGTCGGCAGGAAGTACGCGGGCGCGCGTGCCGAACATCCGCGCGAGCTCGGTGGCGAGCCGGGCTGCAGGACCGTCCTCGTCGTCTTCAAGAGCGGCTACCGGTCCTTGCAATGGCAGGAAGCGTCGGCAAGCCATGATCACCGCGTCACCCGGCTGCCGAAGGCCCAGCGCCAGATCGGGCAGAGTGCCGCTATCAGTGCGAAAGCTCGCCCGTAGCTTCATTTCCAAGGCGGCGCGGTCCAGGCTGCTGCGAAAGGCGCGGGCATCGGCGGCATAGGCAATGCTCATCCCTTCGCGGCTCAGAAGCAGTGTGGTCCCCGCCGGGCGGCCCCAGGTGACCAGCCTCGCCCCCTCGGCCGCTTCAGTGCGCGGGTCAAGCGCCAGCACGGCCTCAAGCGCCGCCTGTGTCCGCGCCGCCAGCGCCACCGCCAATCCGATCGCCGGCCTGGCATCGGCAAAGCTGCCCGCCAGAAGCAGAACACGCCGCGCCCGGGGCGGGTCAGTCGTCATCGCGTTGTTCCGACGCTGTTTCTGCCGAGCGGCCGAAGTCACGCCGCGCCTCGGCGAAATCCATCAACCTGGCCTCGACATTGGCGTTCACCGTGCCGGGCTCGAACTCTCCACCGAGGCCGCGCTTGCCTGCGGGCAAGCCGGTCAGCAACTCCAGCGCCTGATCGACATGGTCGATCGCATGAATCTGGAAGCGCCCTTCGGCCACCGCCGCGACCACATCTGCGCGCAGCATCAGATTGTCGACATTTCGCCGCGGGATCAGCACACCCTGCCGACCCGTCAGGCCCTGCCCGGTACAGGCATCGAAGAATCCCTCGATCTTCTCGTTGACCCCGCCGACGGGCTGCACCTCGCCCTGCTGGTTGATCGAGCCGGTGACGGCGAGGGACTGGGTCAGCGGAACGCCGGCCAGCGCCGACAGCAGCGCGCAGAGTTCGGCCACCGAGGCGCTGTCGCCCTCGACCCCGCCATAGCTTTGCTCGAACACCAGCGAGGCCCAGAGCGACAGCGGCATTTCGGGCAGGTAATGCGTGGACAGATATCCCGACAGGATCAGTACGCCCTTGGAGTGAATGGGCCCGCCCAGCTTCACCTCGCGCTCGATATCGACGACCTGTCCCGCGCCCAGCCGCACACGTGCGGTGATCCGCGCAGGCCAGCCGAATCGCGCCGCACCCAGCGACGCGACCGTCAGACCGTTGACCTGTCCCACGACCGACCCTCTTGTGTCGATCATGATGGTGCCACGGGCGATCATTTCCTGCATGCGTTCGGCAATCCGGTCGGCGCGGCGCAGCCGTGCGGCCTCGGCACCCTCGACATGCTCACGGTCGATCGTCGCCGCGCCCACCTGACCGGCCCGGTGATCGGCTTCGCGCAGCACGTCCCATAGCCGGCTGAGCTCCAGCGACAGCTTCTCGCGGTCTTCGGCCTCGCGCGAGGCATATTCGATCAGCGCGGCAACGCCATCGGCGGTGACGGGTCGCAGGCCCTCGCGCTTGACCACTCCTGCGACCTGACGGGCAAGAAGCGCCATGCTTTCAGCGTGCCGATCCATGTCGGAGCCGAACTCTGCGGTTACGGTGAAAAGCTGCGAAAACTCCGGATCATGGGCTTCCAGCAGACGGTGCAGATACCTGTCCCCCACCAGCACTATGCGCAGGTCGAGCGGTATGGGTTCCGGCTCCAGAGTGGTTGTGGTTGAAAGGCCCAGCCGGTCGCCGGCACCGATGATGCGGATTTCTGCAGTCTCCAAACAGCGCTTGAGCGCGTCCCAGGCGAAGGGTTCGGTCAGCAAGCGGCGGGCATCAAGTACCAGATAGCCACCATTTGCCCGATGCAGCGCGCCGGGCCGGATCAACGTTACATCGGTGACGAGCGTACCCATCTGCTGCATGTGCTCGACCCGCCCGGTCAGGTTGGCCAGCGTCGGCAAGGATTCGAAGATGACCGGTGCCCCGGTCGCGTTTTCCGCGTGCGAGACCATGACATTGACTGCGAAGCGGTGAAAACGCGGCGTGTCGTGGACGCGCGCCTGTGCGATCGGAAAGGCACCCTCGCTGCCCTGGCTGCCGGCCTTGAGGAAAAGTTCGGCATTGGCGATCAGGTCGCGACGAACCGCATCGAGATGCGCTTTCAGAACCGTGATCCCGGCGAATTCCTCTCGCAGGTCGGTGAGGTTCAGATCGACCACCTGCTGGGCCATCTCTGCGTTGAGCGCCGCGATGGCAGCACGATGTTCCTTCTCGATCCGCGGCAGGGATTCGAGAAAATCCGACAATTCCGTTTGCGTCTGCGCCACGTTCTCGCGGATCGCATCGCGCTCGGCCTCGGGCAGCTTTTCGATCACCTCGGGTTTTTGCACCTCGCCATGCTCGGTCGGCGCCAGGGCAAAGCCCATCGGCGTGCGCAGGATCGCAACGCCGCGTTCGCGGGCACGGCGCGCGAGACCCGAGAACGTCGATTCATTGCGATTGCCGAATTCTTGCTCGATGGCGGCACGGCGGGACTGGTATTCCTCGGACTCGAAGAGCGCTGGTATGCTCTGGGCCAGATCGTCAACGAGTTCCGCCATCGCCCGGCGAAATTTCGGCCCCGTGCCATGCGGCAGCCTGAGGGCATGTGGTCGGTCGGGGGCCTCGAAATTGTGTACGTAGACCCAATCGGCAGGCACCACGCGCGAAGCTGCTGCTTCCTCCAGCAATCCGACGACCGATGAATGCCGGCCAGAGCCTTCGGGTCCGTGCACAAAGAGGTTGAAACGGCGCTGACGCATGCCGGCGGCAAGGCGGATCGCTTCGACTGCCCGCTCCTGACCGAACAATTGCTCCAGCGGTTCCAGCTCGTCGGTCGTGGCAAAGCCCAGTGCAACCGGGTCGCAGCAATGGCGCAGCACGTCGGGCGAAAGTGCGGTGATATGTTCAGTCATGATCAGACGACTCTGACACGGCCCCGACCATTGGAAAAGAGGGGATCCCGATGTGATGGTGCCCGGTCCCGGCCAGGCATCGCGGCTCCCGAGAGATGACGACCGAGTGGCGCCCGGCAATGCAGGATCCAAACAGGCGTGTCTTGGGCGTCTTGACTCTGTCGGCGATGCGATCTCCGATGGTCCCGGTATCAGCCGCGATCCCGCCGGACAGGGTGCCACTCCGGACCAGAAGATCGAACATTCCATTTGAAAGGGTGGCATCGACTCAGCGTGCACCTCGGCTCGGTGCGACATCGATGTCAGGCCAAGGACAGACAGAGGGATGACCGCCCAAAGAACAGCCCGCAGGGCAACGCGGCCCTGATGATGGGGGAGCCCGGGAAAATGGGGCAATGGGTTGCCCTCGGTAGGGCCGGGTGCTTACCAACGAGGCGCGGAGGCATCCGTGGCAGGACGCGGAAAGGAAGCCTGATGTATGCCAGGACGCTCTGGCTTGCGGGAGCGCTGGCTGTCAGCACAAGCAACGCTTCGGCCCGAACCATCGGCGACACGATCGACGGTTGGGTTGCCTGGTCGACCGGGTGGTTCGTCGCCTTCATCTTTGCGCCCGTTCCGGGCACCTCCACGCCCTGGATCGTGGGCTGGCTGGTCATCGCGGCGGCCGTCTTCACGATCTACTTCGGTTTCATCCAGTTCCGCGCCTTCGGACATGCCCTGGCGCTGGTCACGGGACGATACGCCGACCCGCGGCATGCCGGCGAGGTCAGCCATTTCCAGGCCCTGACGGCGGCGCTGGCCGGGACAGTGGGCCTGGGCAATATCGCTGGCGTGGCTGTCGCGGTCAGCATCGGGGGGGCGGGTGCGACCTTCTGGATGATCGTCGCAGGCCTGCTGGGCATGGCGACGAAGTTCACCGAATGCACGCTGGGCGTGAAGTACCGCAACGAGTACCGGGACGGCACGGTCTCGGGCGGCCCGATGTATTACATCCGCAAGGGATTTGCCGAACGCGGCCTGCCCTTCGGTCGCCTGCTTGCGTCACTGTTCGCCGTTTTCTGCGTGCTGGGTGCGCTGGGCGGGGGCAACATGTTCCAGGCCAATCAGGCGGCCAGTCAGGTGCAAACAGTCTTCGGCTTGCCGACATGGGGGACGGGGCTGGTGCTGGCCGGGATTGTCTTTGCGGTGATCGTGGGCGGGATCCGATCGATCGCGCGGGTCACTGAAAAGGTCGTGCCCTTCATGGGGCTTGGCTATGTGGCGGTCAGCCTTCTTGTCCTGCTGACACATGCCGACATGATCCTTTGGGCCTTCGGTGAAATCCTGCGCGGGGCCTTCACGGATACCGGGGTTGTGGGTGGCATCGTCGGCGCGATCATCCAGGGCTTCCGGCGCGCGGCCTTCTCCAACGAGGCCGGAATCGGCTCGGCCGCCATCGCCCATGCGGCGGTGCGGACGCAGGAGCCGATCACCGAGGGGTTCGTCTCTCTGCTCGAGCCGTTCGTCGACACGGTCGTGATCTGTACCATGACGGCACTGGTGATCATCATCACGCAGCAACTGCTGATCGATCCGGACACCGGGCGCTACCTCCTGAGCGAGACAGGTCGCATCGTCATGGCGTCCGGTGCGATGGGCGGCGTTCCGATTGCCTCGGCCGCCTTCGGTACGGCCTTTGGATGGGCACCCTTCGCTCTGGCGATCGCGGTGGTTCTGTTCGCCTTCTCGACGATCATCACCTGGGGCTATTATGGGGTCAAGGCCTGGACCTATCTGTTCGGCGAAGGGCGCGCCACGGAACTGGTGTTCAAGGTTGTTTTCTGCGTCTTCGTCTTCATCGGTGCCGTGTCCGGTCTGGATGCAGTCATCGATTTCTCGGATGCGGCGATCTTTGCAATGGCGCTGGTGAATGTCGTCGCGCTGTACCTGCTGATGCCGGTCGTAAGGCGTGAGATGCAAAGCTATCTCGCTCGGCTCGGGTCAGGCGAGATCAGACCGGCAAGGTGACATCGGAGCTCCGGGTCCTGGTGACGCTTGCATGTCCAGCTCATCGGGCCGGACACCAGCGGAAAGCGGCAGACACCGGCCATGATAGGTGGGCCCGTCCGCTATCAGCGATCCGGGCCCGGGTCGGAATTTGCCGTCGACCCTCCGATACTGGACGGGTGCGTCGCTGCGTTTGCGCGTCCCTGATGCGATTGGTCATCCCTACCGGGCGGATGGCCAACTGCCGGGTATGCTGCGCCTTGACTGAATGACCGCTTCGTCAAGGCACTGGATGCCAATGCCGCATCGCCAACAACCCTCTGTCCGACCTTTGCAACGGCCGTGCCGATGGCGCAACGACTTGGGAACCGGGGCGACCGGCCGCAGGGAGGCTGCAACGGCCCTACGCTGCGCAGGTTCTGAATGGCTGCCTCAGTGAACATTGGCCGACAGAGCCATCGGCCGGGACGGTCCGAACTGACCGGGCTGGACCTGCGTGTGTAAAGCCGACATTCCGGTTGCGTCCAATTGCGATGCCTCGCGACACATCGTCGAGCGGTCGCC
>JAFIEC010000451.1 GCA_020832725.1 Paracoccaceae bacterium
GTCGGCGGCGTTGGTGATCAGCGCAAGCTTGCCATCGAACAGCTCAGCCTTGGCAATGGCGTCCTCGTCGACGGACCAGCTGAAGCGGTCGGCGTTGAGATCGGCCTTGAGGAAGCGGGTGAGTTCCGCCTCTGACACCGCACGGGTGAAGCGGCTGTACGCCCCACGGTCAGACGCTCGGCGGCCCGTGGCGGTCTTACCGGCATCTTGCGCGTCGAGCTTGCCGGCCATCTTCTCCGCCATGGCCTCCAGCTCGGCGATGCGGGCGCGACGTCGGTCGCCCTGTTCGGCGGCGCGCACGGGATCATGGGCGACGATGAGCCTATGGCCAGAGAAGCGGCTCTCGGCCAACCCATCCCTGTCAAAGCTGAGCGCCCGGAAGGTCTCGATCAGATCCATGTAACGGCGCGCGGGGACCGCCAGAATGAACTCCAGCGTGCGCCCACCCTCTTTGGCCAGAGATGTCAGGGCATCGATGTTGTCCAGGCTCAGGAGCCCGCGATCAGCCACCAGGATGACGCGCTCTATGGGGAAGCGCTGCAGGACGGTGGCCAACATGGCTTGCAGGGTCCTGGTCTCCCAACTTTAACACTTGGGGCCGGGATTCTGGCTGAATTTGCAGGCTAAGGCATTGAAATGCCGTGGGTTGTTAGGGCAATTTCGCTCAAGTCTTGTTGTGTCACGCCAAAAGCGTTATGATTATTGAAATATGATACTGAAAGAGATATTGTCGTGACATGTATGTGCGCGTATCAAAATCAGGCAACCGCAGCTACCTGCAAATCGTCGAGGGCTACCGCGACGAGGCAGGGCGTGTGAAGCAAAAGGTCATCGCCAATCTGGGCCGGCTGGACAAGATGGGTGAGAAAGACCTGTCAGCTCTGATCCATGGCCTTCAGCGCGCAGTTGGTCGGCCGGAAACGCTGCCCGAGCCCCCGAAATTCGACAGCTCCAAGGCATTTGGGGATGTCTGGGTGCTCCATCAGCTCTGGCACGAGCTGGGATTGTCGGATGCATTGCGCCGCGCCCTGCGCTCCTCACGCCGTCAGTTTGACGCAGAAGCGCTTGTGAGGGCGATGGTCTTCAACCGGTTGATCGACCCCACCAGCAAGATCGGGGTTGTCGAATGGCTGCGCACCGAGACAAGCATGCCCGGCATCGACCCTGAAGCCGTTCATCACATGCAGCTGATGCGCGCCATGGATGCGTTGGAAGAGAACAGGGACGCTGTGGAGCAGGCGGTTGCAAACCAGCTGCACCCTTTGCTTGATCAGGACCTGAGTGTGGTCTTCTATGATGTGACCTCGGTTCGCATCCACGGGGCTGCACAGCTCGAAGACGACGTGCGCGCCTATGGACAAAGCAAGGATGTCCAGGGGATCGGCCGTCAGTTTGCCCTGGGCGTTATCCAGACGGCCGAAGGCCTGCCGATTGCGCATGAGGTCTTTGAGGGCAACGTGGTCGAGACCAGAACGCTGATCCCTATCCTGCAACGGCTGCAAAAGCGCTTCGCATTGAAGCGGATTGTCATCGTGGCAGATCGGGGACTGCTGAGCCTCGACAATGTTGACGCTTTGGAAGAACTGGGCCGCGCACAAGGCGTGAGTGTGGATTACATCCTGGCGGTCCCGGCCCGCAGATATGCTGCTTTTGCAGACATCCTGCGCGAGGCGCAGCCGTCATTGGACAGCGCTGACGCCCCAGCTGATCAGGATGTCATCACCGAAACCCGCTGGGAAGAGCGTCGCCTGGTGATCGCCCATAATGCCGCCCGTGCGGCAGAACAGACAGCCGTGCGGCAGAGCATCATCGCGGAGCTCGACGCCCTTGGCGAGGCCTTGGCACGGAAGCTGGACGCGCAGGACGCGGGTGTGAATGGCCGTGGGCGTCGTAGTTCCGACCGCGGTGCATATCAGCGCTTTCACAAAGCGTTGGTCGAAAAACAGATGACCCGGTTCATCAAGCCCGATCTGGGCAGCCCCAGTTTCACCTATTGCGTCGACGAAGAGGCGCTTGAACAGGCAGAGCGGTTGGATGGGAAGCTCCTTCTGGTCACCAGCCTGTCGGATATGACGCCCGAAGAGATCGTCGATCGCTACCGTTCCCTCGCCGATATTGAGCGGGGGTTTCGTGTGCTTAAATCCGAAATCGAGATCGCACCGGTCTATCACCGCCTACCTGATCGCATCCGCGCCCACGCCCTCATATGCTTCCTCGCCCTTGTTCTCTACCGCATTCTCCGAATGCGCCTGAAGGCCGCGCAAAGCCCTGTGTCGCCATCACGGCTGCTGAAATCACTGGGCAGGATTCAGAAGCATACTGTCCATGTGGGTGCGAATGCATATCACGGAATAACCCGCCCTGAGCCCGAACAGTTGGACCTGTTCCGGACGCTGAACATAGAGCTGCCGAAGCAGCCAGCCTGATCTGTTGTGTCATTTCTTGAAGCCTCGTTTCAAGAAAATCAATCACTTAACTCTTCTAACTGTTAAAGTTGGGCGAGCTGGCCTCGGAGACGATGCAGGGCACGGGGGCGGTCTTCGGCAGGCGCTTCTGCCTGACCAGCAGTTCCAGCGCGCGGAAGCGGCGGCCGCCAGCGGGCACCTCGTAGCGGCCGGTCTCGGCCCCGGCCTCGTCCAGCAGGGGGCGGACATGCAGGCTCTGGATCAGGCCGCGCCGGGCAATGGATTCCGCCAGCTCCTCGACCGAGATGCCGGCCTTGATCCGGCGCACATTGGCCTGGCTGAGGGAAAGCTTGTCGAAGGGGATGTCGCGCGCGGTGGCGAGGGTGATCTTCTTCGTGGTATTGGCCATGGGTCTTGCTCCACAGCGGGCGCCGAGGGCCTCTCCCCCGGCTCGCAACCCGCCACAAAGCGACAAGCCACCCTCTGGCTCTCAGGGGTGGGGTATTGTGCGAATCCCAGAGATGTAGGGCTTTCCTGCCGTTCGCTCCACTTGCGCTGAAAAACTTCGTGCTTGCGGCATCTTCAATGTAGAGGGCGGAAAGCGGTCTGAAGACCGTGCAGCATGACTCTCGAAGCGCAACCAGAAAATCGCTCACTCAGGTACCACGTAGCAGGGAAAGAAGGTTCAAAATGGCCAAAGGGGCTGGAGCGAAGTTGAGGGGCGATCCTGTCAACTCGCAAGTCGACATAGCATTAAAGGAGATCAGCCAAGGCTTAGGGTCAGCTTATATGACCCATAAGGTTCATTATGTAAATGATAGCACATCCTTACCGTACAGCTATTATGCAGGGATAAGCTCAACGGCTTGCCTCTATTTGGTTAAATTTACGTGTCCCGCACAAATTTCGAATAATTGACGCACGGCGGAAAAATAAATCAACAGCACAATAAATGGACATGGCAAGAAAGAAAGCCACGCCCAACCAGTAAGTTAATTTAATGAATCTTGCATCCATACTAATAGACTTTTGAGACAAGAGGTCAGTAATATATTGGAAGTCGACAATGAGCACACTCAACGCGAGTAACAGCACCGCATATGCAGAAATAAGAATTACTAGTAGCAACTGAGGTGAGAAGCCTTTTGAGAAAATCTCCTCATCAACCTGGTCAGTAAATACTAACCGAGAGCCAATCTCTTCATTTATTCGTCGATAGAGGTAAAATCTATAAATCCCAGAAGCCCAATGATGAGCCTGAATCAAAATCAGTATTCCCAAGAGTAATATGAGCAAAAAAGGCATGGCCAGTGAAACAGATTTTGATATTTCCCCCCCCAATAATAGAAGGTAGGTGCTGCCTCCAAGAGTGGGTATTGCAATATACGCGGCAAAACCGAATAGGAACCCGTTAGTTTTATCAATGCGGCAATTTATTTGGCTTTGCTCCTGTAAGAGAACGTCAAGTTTTGAAGCCAAGCCAACCTCCTTTTTTTATGAAGTGCAGTGAAATCAGAGACACCATCGCCACAGATACGAGAATGCTCTGAGAGTAGTCAAAGTCCTCCACAGCTACACGTCGCCCCGGACATTGCCCACCCTTATCAAATGCGAGCAGAACAAACATCAAAGCCAATGGTGTCTTCAATGAAGTCATGGTGATCACCCTTCAACGACATTCCCCAAGTGGCATGCCTTCTTACAGAAAGATCGCTTGATCTTGCCAGTTGATCAAGCGCTTTTTATTCCGAGCGGCGTCTGCGGTCGCGCAAACGCCGGGATTTGGGCGGATCGGGCCCGGAGCCCGCAGCATCCCGGCCCGGCGGCGACGTTTTTCAGCGCGGCGGACAGACCTGTCCTGCCGCTTTCCTTCAGTTGCGGCCCGGATCGCGGTCACGCGCACAGCTGTGGCGCTCGCAATCGGCGGATGGACGTGGCGGGTCACTCTTCTCGTAAGTGCCCGAGGGAACGCCCATGCGGGCGCCCCCAGCCCCACCCTTCACCCCACCCGTTCCAGCAGCTTCTTCGCCCGGCCTTCCATGTCCAGCCGCGCATCCTGTTGGGGCTTGGCCCGCGCCGCGGCTGTGATGCCCTGCACGAAGTCGAAGACGGTCTCGGGCGGGCGGCCCTCCTCGGCCAGCACGGTCTCGATGATCCGCACGGTCTCGGCCTTCGAGAGGCCGCGCTTGCGCAGGAAAGCCTCGCGGTCCTCGTCATCGCGCGCCACGACCTGCGCGCGGGCGGCCTTCATCACGTTCAGGAAGGGCGCGGGCGAGGAATTGGCGAAATTCTCCAGCGCCGGGGTCGCC
>JAFIEC010000030.1 GCA_020832725.1 Paracoccaceae bacterium
GGTCAGCTCGGCCATGACCCCGTTCGGGTCCCTCCCGCAGGCCAGCATGTGGCCGTGGTCGCGATAGGCGGTGATGCGCTTGTCGCCCTCTTCGGCGACCGCCTCGAGGCCCACAACCACCGCCTCCTGTCCGATGTAGAGGTGGCAGAAGCCGCCGCTCAGGCCCCTGCCGTAGAGCTGCCCCGCCGTTTCCTCGAAGCGGCGGATCAGCAGCATGTCGTGGTAGAAGCGGTGCAGCTCCTCGCCCGAGAGGTTGTCTCCGGCGCGGGTGGCGTCGGCCTTGCCTGCGCCGCTGTCTGCGCCGGCGGCACCCTTGCTGCCGCGGCCCTTGGCCTTGGCGGTGCTGGCGCGCGTGGTCTTGCCGGTGCTGCTGCCGGTCGTGCTCATATCCCCTCCCGCCGGGTTGCCCCAGATGGTTTGACGTTGAACCATATTATAGAGAAACGTTCCGGGCGATGCACGGGAAAAATGTGCAGGCCCGTCCGGACGGGCCGCTCTCGGTCGGTTTCAGCGGAACACGATCTCGTCGGGGCGGATGCGGCCCAGCACCATGCGGGCGCGCTCGTCCAGCAGGTCGAGGTCGAGGAACTCGTTGGACAGCCGGGTCGTCTTGTTGCGGATCTCGGCCAGCTCGGCCACCAGCCGGTCACGCTCGCGGATCAGCTCTTCCTCCTGCGCCTCGATCTGGATGCGCCGAAAGAGGCCATGATCGCCCTGCACTGCGGCAAAGGTGAAATAGGCCCCCGCAAACAGCATCACCGAGATGAAGATGGCACCGCCAAGCGCGGGGCGGGAGGATCGTGTCATGGGCCTGCTCTGCCTGCGATTGCGCCCTGTTCCGGGTCTGGGCGCAGGATGGCACAGGGAGGCGCGAAAGGGAATCCCCTAAGCGGCTGCTGGATGCGTATCGCGTCACCCCGTCTCCACGCGCGGGCCCGGGAAACATTCGCCACCACGCCCGAGCTTTCGTCACGCCAGGGGCGTGCCGCCGGCATGACGCGGGCGCAGTGCAATGCTGCAGATTGTGCCACGGATAAAGGGTCCTGGCCGGCACGAAGCGCCTTGGCCCCGGCGCTCGAAAGCGCTCTGCCGACTTCCGGGTCCGGATGGCGGGACAGGACAATTGCCTCGCCGAGCCGGGCGTGATGCGCATTTTCAGCAGCCTGCCGGGCGGTGCCGATTGCCCGACCCGGTCTGTTGACCGGGCCGGGGCGCGGGGCACGATCCTTGCGCCGGAATGCGCGCAAGGCATGGCAGCCGGGCTGCCCGCCCTCAGGCCTTGCCGCGATAGATTTCCACCAGCTTGCCCAGCATCTCCAGCGCCTCGTCCCGGGGACGCTGGAAGGTGTTGCGCCCGATGATCGAGCCGTTGCCGCCGCCGTCGCGGATGGCGCGGGCATCGTCATAGACGCTGCTCTCGCCCTTCTTCGCCCCGCCCGAGAAGACCACGATCCGCCGCCCGGCAAAGGCGGCCTCCATGCAATGGCGCACCCGGGCCGTCTGGGTGGCGACATCGATGCCCTGGGCCTCGTAGACTTTGCGGGCCTCGCCCAGTTCCAGATGATCGGTGGAGAGCTTGATCTTGATGACATGCGCGCCCAGCAAGGCCGCGATCTGGGCGGCATAGGCGGCCACGTCGATGGCGGTCTCGCCGTCCTTCGACAGCGACTCGCCGCGCGGGTAGGACCAGATCACGCTGGCCACGCCCTTGGCCGCTGCCTCCTCGCGCATGGCGCTGATCTCCTCGAACATGTCGAGGGCCATGTCGGAGCCGGGGTAGATGGTAAAGCCGATGGCCGCGCAGCCCAGCCGCAGCGCATCGTCCACCGAGGCGGTGATCGCCTGGTTGCGCCCGGCCGTATCCGACATCAGGCTGTTGGCCGAGTTTACCTTGAGGATGGTGGGGATCTGGCCCGCAAAGGTGTCGGCCCCCGCCTCGATCATGCCCAGCGGGGCCGCATAGGCATTCAGGCCCGCGTCGATCGCCAGCTGGTAGTGGTAATGCGGGTCATAGGCGGCGGGGTTGGCGGCAAAGCTGCGCGCGGGCCCGTGCTCAAAGCCCTGGTCCACCGGCAGGATGATCATCTTGCCCGTCCCGCCCAGTTTGCCGGTCATCAGCATCCGGTTGAGATTGGCCTTCACGCCGGGGGTCTCGCCCTCGTAGTTGGACAGGATGGCGCGGACAATGCGGGTGGATTTCATGGGTTCTCTCTCTGTTGGGCGGCGCTCTCCGGATAGGGCAGGGCGCGCTGCGGTTCAATCCTGTGGCGCGGGTGGGGCGGCGGCGAGGTCGGCACCCCCGTCGGGGCACAGGGCGGCCACGCCCGGCAGGACATGCCCCTCCATCCATTCCAGAAACGCCCCGCCCGCCGAGGAGATATAGCTGAAATCCCCGGCCGCGCCGGCCGCGTTCAGCGCGGCCTCCGTGTCGCCGCCGCCCTCCATCGAGACCATGCGCCCCTCTCGGGTCAGCTCGGCGGCATGGCGTGCTGCGGCCACGGTCGCCGCGTCGAAGGGCGGCAGCTCGAACGCGCCCAGCGGGCCGTTCCAGATCAATGTGCGGCTGGCCTCGAAGGCGCTGCGGATGCGGGCCACCGTCTCGGGCCCGGCATCGAGGATCATGTGATCGGCGGGGCAGTCGCCCACCGGCACGATGCGGTGCTCGGCATTGGAGCGGAACCGCCGCGCCACCACCACATCCACCGGCAGCAGGATCTCGCAGCCCTTTTCGGCGGCTACCTCCATGATCTTGAGGGCGGTGTCGGCCATCTCGTGTTCGGCCAGCGACTTGCCCACCTCGAAGCCCTGGGCGGCCAGAAAGGTGTTGGCCATGCCACCCCCGATCACCAGCCGCTGCACCCGCGAGACAAGGTTCTCCAGCAGCGCCAGCTTGGTCGAGACCTTGGCCCCGCCCACGACCGCGACCACAGGCCGCTCGGGCCGGGTCAGCGCACGTTCCAGCGCGCGCAGTTCGGCCTCCATCAACCGCCCCGCGCAGGACGGCAGCAGATGCGCCAGCCCCTCGGTCGAGGCATGGGCCCGATGGGAGGCGGAAAAGGCGTCGTTGCAATAGACATGGCCCAGCTGCGCCATGCGGGCGGCCAGTTCCGGGTCGTTGCTCTCTTCTCCCGGGTGAAAGCGGGTGTTCTCCAGCAGCAGCACATCGCCCGGGCCCAGTTCCTCGGCCTCGGCCATGTCGGCGGCATCGTCCATCTCGCGGGCAAAGCGCACCTTCTGGCCCAGATGCCGCTCCAGCACGGGCAGCAGGCGGGCCAGCGAATATTCGGGGTCACGCCGACCGTTGGGGCGGCCCATATGCGACAGCAACACCGGAATGCCGCCACGCGCCTGAATGTCGCGGATGGTGGGAACGATACGCTCGATGCGGGTGGTGTCGGTGACGTGTCCGTCCTGCATGGGCACGTTGATGTCCACCCGGGTCAGGACCCGCTTGCCCGACAGATCGATGTCATCAAGGGTCTTCCAGCCCATCCCGTCCTCCCGCAAGCGCCGATCGCGGCTTATCCCGCTGGGATGGGGCTGGTCAACCGGGCCGTGCGCGCAGGGCGCGGCCTACATGCGACCGATGCGACGCCCCATGCGCACCGCTTGTTGCGCGCGTTTGGTGGTCTTCTTGCTCTGATCGCGGGATTCGGCCGTTTCACCGGCCTGGCCACGGGGGGTCATCATGTCGGCCCCCTTGTTGATACCCGCGCGGATGCCGCGATTGAGCACCTGGCGAAAGATCATCGAGATGATGCGGTCGAAGTTCATGTGGTCCTTTCCGCCGCCTTGCGCGGCCCTGTTCAGTCCTGCCCCCGGTCGTCTTCCGGCAGATCGTCGCCGACTTCCCCACCGAACATGTCGTCCTGCGCGGGGCCGATTTCAAGGCGGCCCTGCGCCTCATCGTCCTGTGTGTCGTCGTCTGCGCCCGTGCCGGGGGGCGGGCGGTTGTCCAGAAGGCCCGCAGCGCGCAGTTCCCTGAGGCCCGGCAGGTCGCGGGCACTCTCCAGCCCGAAATGATCCAGAAAGGCCTGGGTGACGATAAAGGTGACCGGCCGGCCCGGGGTCATCCGCCGCCGGCCCAGCCGGATCCAGTCCAGCTCCAGCAGCAGGTCGATCGTCCCGCGCGAGACGCCCACGCCCCGGATCTCCTCGATCTCGGCGCGGGTGACGGGCTGGTGATAGGCCACGATGGCCAGCGTTTCGATCGCGGCGCGGGACAGCTTGCGCGTCTCCTCGACCTCGCGGCTCATGAGAAAGTCCAGATCGGGCGCGGTGCGAAAGGCCCAGGCCTCGCCGACACGCACCAGCCGCACGCCCCGCCCCTCATAGCGGCGGCGCAGGTGGGCAAGCGCCTCGGCGGCATCGCATCCATGGGGCATGCGCGTCGCCATTCCGGCCACGCTCAGAGGCTCGGGCGAGGCGAACAGCAACGCCTCGACCATCCCCTCCTGCTCGGCCATGGGCGGGGGCGAGAACAGCCGCGGGGCCTCGTCAGGGGCGGCGGCCCGGGGTGCGCCCCCCTCGGGCACATGCTCAGTCATCGGACCGCCCTCCGGACCCGCCGTCGCCGCCCGCCCGATCCGCCGCGCGCACGCGCAGCATCAGCGGCGCGAAGGTCTCTTCCTGGCGCAATTCCACCAGCCCCTGGCGTGCCAGTTCCAGCGAGGCGGCAAAGGTGGAGGCCGCGGCCGAGCGACGCCTGCGCGGATGTGCCCGCCAGCCTTCGGGCAGAAAGCTCTCCAGCATGGCCCAGCCTGTCCCGGCCCCGCCCATCATCCCGCGCAGCCGTTCCATCGCCTGCTCCATGGTCAGCACGTCCTCGCGGTCCATGGCATAGGGGCGGAATTCGTCGCGGGTGCGGATGCGGGCATAGGCCTGCATCAGGTCCAGCAGGCTTGCCACATGGCGCACCCGGCGGCGGCTGGTAACGTCCTCGGGCAGGCCGCGGGCGAAGAATTCGCGCCCCAGCCGGTCGCGGGCCATCCGCCGGGCCGCGCCCTCGCGCATGGCCTGCAGCCGCTCCAGCTGAAACGCCAGATGCGCGGCCAGATCCTCTCCGGAGGGGCCGTCCTCCGACGGGTCGGGGGGCAGCAGCAGCCGCGACTTGAGGAACGCCAGCCAGGCCGCCATCACCAGATAATCCGCCGCCAGCTCGATCCGCAGCGACTTGGCGGTGTCGATGAAGGCCAGGTATTGCTCGGCCAGTTGCAGAACCGAGACGCGGCGCAGGTCCACCTTCTGGCTGCGCGACAGGTTCAGAAGCAGATCGAGCGGGCCCTCGAATCCGTCCACATCGACGATCAGCGCCTCGGATTCCAGCCGTGCCGCGACCGCGTCGGCCACGTTCCCGGGCGCCCCTGCGCCCCGCCTGTCGCCCGTCCCCGGGAGGCGCTGGTGAGCCTCATCCGTCATCGCCATCCAATCCGAGAGCCGCGCGCCATTCTGCGTCAAGCGCGGCCTCTTCCGCAAGCGGGGGTGGTGCTGCGGGCCGGGCGGCCAGCGCCGCCATGGCCCGGGCGGCGGCATCGCCCGCAAGGCGGGGCAGCGCCTCGGTCAGGGCCGCGGTCTCGGCCGGATCGCCATTGCAATGCAGCACCACGTCGCAGCCCGCCGCCAGCGCCGCCCT
This sequence comes from Paracoccaceae bacterium, assembly GCA_020832725.1. GTDB lineage: Bacteria > Pseudomonadota > Alphaproteobacteria > Rhodobacterales > Rhodobacteraceae > JAFIEC01. The sequence continues at coordinate 5,633 of JAFIEC010000030.1, forward strand.
CCCCCGCATCGCCACCGGCCCCGAAAGCGCACCCATGCTGATGTCGTCGGTCATCAGCAGCCCGCCAAAGCCGATGCTGCGCCGGATGTGGCCGATGACCGGGGCCGAGAGGGTGGCGGGGCAATCCGGGTCGAGCGCCTCCAGCACGACATGGGCGCTCATGCCCATGGGCAGGTGGGCCAGCGCGCGGAAGGGGGCGAAGTCGCTCTCCTCCAGCAGGGGCAGGGGGGCGTCGATCCGGGGCAGGGCGGTATGGCTGTCGGCCTGTGCCCGGCCATGCCCGGGCAGGTGCTTGATCACCGGCAGCACGCCCCCGGCCATCAGCCCCTCGGCCAGTGCCCGCGCCATGGCGGTCACCGTCGCGGCATCGTGCCCGGGGCAGCGGGGGGCGAGGAACGGGTGTGTCCGGGGCCCGGCGACATCGGCCACGGGGGCGCAGTTCACATCGATGCCCAGGGGGCGCAACTCGGAGGCCATCAGGCGTCCGCGCAGCCACATCGCCCGGGCCGCCCTGTCCGGAGCGACCTGCGCCATCTGGGTGGCCACATCGGGCCAGCCCCGCCACAGCGGCGGGCGCAGACGCTGCACCCTTCCCCCCTCCTGATCCACCAGAACCGGGGCCTCGCGGCCCACCGCATCGCGCAGATCGGCCACCAGCGCCGCCACTTGCCGGGGGCTCTCGATGTTGCGCGCGAACAGGATGAAGCCCCAGGGGTCGGCCCGGGCCAGGAGCGCGCGGGTGTCGCCTGCAAGCGTGGGCCCCGGCACCCCGAGGATGAGGGCACGCGGGGTGCGGTCCACGCTCAGCGCGCCGTCACCGGGATGCACTGGGTGTTGCGGGCATTGAGCGCGGCGCAGAGCTGGCGGCTTTCGGCAAGATCGCTCAGCCCGGCCATCCGCAGCCGGTAGAAGGTGCGACCGCCACTCTCGGCCTGCTGCACGACAAAGCCCCTGTCACCCAGCAGATCGCCATGCAGCCGCGACAGGCGCTGCCATTCCGTCACGGCGGTGGCACGGTCGTCAAAGGCGCCCAGCTGCACGAGACGCGCGCCGGGGGCGATGGTGGCGGGGTCGATCTCGCGGCCCACGGAAGCCGCGCGCGCGGCAGTTGTCGTGGCGGCAGTTGTCGTGGCCTCGGTCGCGGCGGCGGCGGCGGCGCGGGCGGCGAACCCGGCCGG
>JAFIEC010000035.1 GCA_020832725.1 Paracoccaceae bacterium
CGAGGACGGGGCGACGGTGCCGATCTACTACGAGAGCCGACTTGCCCGGATCGAACTGCCCGAAGACGAGAAACCAAAGGTCGATGCCGAGATCGAGTCGCTGACCGAGGATGAAGCGGTCAGTGAACAGGAGCGGCTGAAGCGCAAATGGTCGACGGTCGAGGCGCTGGTCGGGGCTGAGAAGCGGCTTCGGATGGTGGCCGAGGACCTGGTCGCGGATTTCGAGGGACGGGTGCAGGCGATGGACGGCAAGGCAATGGTCGTCTGCATGAGCCGCCGCATCTGCGTGGAGCTGAACACTCAGATCGTCGCCCTTCGGCCGGCGTGGCATTCCGACGACGACAACACCGGGCTGGTGAAGATCGTGATGACCGGCTCTGCCTCGGACCCGGAAGCCTGGCAGCCCCATATCGGCGGCAAGGCCCGGCGCGACCTGCTGGCCAAGCGCGCCAAGGACCCGAAGGACCCACTCAAACTGGTGATCGTGCGCGACATGTGGCTGACCGGGTTCGACGCGCCCTCGATGCACACGATGTATATCGACAAGCCGATGCGCGGGCATGGGCTGATGCAGGCCATCGCCCGGGTGAACCGGGTGTTCCGCGACAAGCCGGCCGGGTTGATCGTCGATTACATCGGCACTGCGCAGAACCTGAAATCCGCGCTGAGCCAGTATTCGGCGGCCGATCAGCGCCAGGCCGGGATCGACGAGGCCGAGGCGGTCGCGGCGCTTCTGGAACGGCTCGACGTTGTGCGCGCGATGTTCCACGGCTTCGACTACCGGTTCGGGATCACCGGCACCCCGCAGCAGCGTCTTCTCACGCTCGCTGAGGCGCTGAACGTCATCCTCGCGCGCCAGGATGAGGCCGCCCAACGCGAGACAGAGAAGGAGGCCAAGACGGCCGCGCATCGGCGGTTTCAGGATGCGGTCCTGGCCCTGTCGAAGGCTTTCGCGCTCAGCTCGGCCAGCGACACCGCCCGCGACGTGCGTGACGAGGTCGGGTTCTTCCAGACCGTCCGTGCCGCGATGGTCAAGGCCGCCGACACCAGCGGCAGGTCAGCCGCCGAGCGCGACCTGGCGATCCGGCAGATCGTCAACGACGCCGTCGCCTCGACCGAGATCGTCGACATCCTGTCAGCCGCGGGCCTGTCCTCGCCCGACATCTCGATCCTGTCGGACGCCTTTCTGGCCGAGATCGGGCAGATGGAGAAGAAGAACCTCGCCCTGGAAGCTCTGCGCAAGCTCCTGAACGACGAGATCAGGTCCCGCAGCCGGTCCAATGTCATCGAGACGCGGAAATTTTCGGAGCGCCTGGAGGAGGCCATCGCCCGCTACCACACCAACGCGATCAGCACGGTCGAGGTGCTGCAGGAACTGATCGGCCTGGCCCAGGATCTGCGGGCCGCCCGCCAGCGGGGCGAGGACACCGGCCTGACCCCGGAGGAAATCGCCTTCTACGACGCCTTGGCCGACAATCAGAGCGCCGTCGAGGTTCTGGGGAACGATCAGCTCAAAGTCATCGCCCATGAGCTTCTGAAGACCCTGAAGGCGAATGTCACCGTCGACTGGGCCCACCGCGACAGCGCCCGCGCCCGCCTGCGCGTCCTTGTGAAGCGCATCCTTCGGAAATACGGCTATCCACCCGATCTCCAGGACGAGGCAGTCCGCGGTGTGCTGGCGCAGGCTGAGGCGATGCTGGCGGGGATGGTGGCATGATGTTCCCTGAAGAGTCGGTGCGAAGCCCACCGAACTGCCGTAGATTTGCCACGAAACCCAAGAAGTTGAGAGCGAGGTGAAGGCCGAGACGGAGGCGCCCATGGATGTGCTCAACCAAATCCTCGGTCGCAACGACCTGTCGCGTCCGGACGGGCGAGCGTTGCACGCCTATCAGGCGACAACGGCAGAGGTTGCCACACTGCGCAGGTTGCTGAAGGTCCGAGTCGCCTCGGAACTACGACACCCCGGAACGGCACAGGGTTTCGTTCTCTGGGCAGCCGAGCGGATCCGAACTGACTATGGCGGCGGCGTCCTGAGCTGGGAGTTCGTCTATCAGGGGCTGGGCCTGATCCCGCCGGACTATGGCTTCACGAAGTGGCTGATCGAAACGGGGCTGACCGCGTGGGGACGCCGGGTGCGCGCGTATGGCGACACGGACCGCCGCGCCTTCCTGTATTCGCTGCTGGCCGAGGGCGGGCTGCCCGATGCGGCGCTTTCCGAAGAGGGCCGCTACCGAGCCGCGCTCTTGGGTCTGCTGGCCGAGATCGAGGCCGAAGGCCCGCTTGCACATCTGGCAGCCGCCCCTGCGGCGCGCCGCCGGATCATCGGGCTACCGCAGACCCTGCAGGGGGAGGATCAGGCGCAGCTCATGGCCGAACTCGCGCTGGGGCTCGTCGCCTTGCGCAGCGCCCTACCCCTTGACCTCCCCCCCGAGGCTGCGCTGCCCTGGATCGAGGCGAACAAGCCAGGCTGGCGCGATCATCTTCCCCTGCGGTTATCCCAACGAGCGATCGAAACAATTATTCGGCCGGCAATGACGGCAGCGAGGCCACGCGGCGGCGTGGCCATGACCCAGCGCGAACTGCGCTGTGACGCCGGCGGGGTCTGGCACGCCGCTATCCGGATCATCGAGGGTGCGTTGCTGCCCTCCGCCCTTTTGCCTGAAGCGCAAGGTCGCCGCCTGCGGCTGGTCGCCCCGAACGGCGCCGCTTTCCTCGCCCAGCCCGCACACGGCGGATGGTCGCTCATACGCAGCGGGGGCAGTGCGCTGATGTCCTTGGCGCTGTCCGAGCCCCTGCTCCTGTCTGCCCATGCCGACGGGCAGGTCCTGGGCGAGATCGTGCTCGACCCCGGGCTTCCCGCGCCGGCGCAGGCGCCATCACTTTGGCGCGCAGCGGATGCGGCAGGCCCTGAGCCGGAGATCCTGCTGCCCGTGTCGGGCCGCGGTCGCACCCGAGCAGCGAGGCTGTGGGTGCTGGCCAGCGGCGACACAGCGCCCACGGCCGAGCCGGGGCTGACACTAGGACAACCACAAGCCGGGCCGCAGGGGCGGCTCTGGCCGGTCTCGGGCCAGGGCTGGCTTGCGATCGGCGGTGCCCGATTGCACCTCGCGACCGGCGCGGACAGCGACGCCCCAATGCCGCAGGTGGTGCTCCTGGGGCGGCGCCTGCCTGCCATGACCGGCCCGGGTGGCACGCCCGTCCATCTTGGCCAGCCCGAATTCCTCGGCGCCGAGGGCGATGCCCCGTTGCGCCCGCTTAAGTGCGACCGACTGATCCGACGCCCGCAGCGCGGCGTTCTGGGTGGAGAGGCTGTCGAGTGGGTCGAGGATGCGGCTGTGCTGGCGCGCCTTCGGATCCTGTCCCTGCCGGCGGACTTCAGGCTGAACCTTTCCGAAGCGGCGGTCGGCAGACTGCACCTGCTGGTCGAGGGACTGGGCGCGGGCTGGCATCTGACGCTGACCGCAGATGGCGCCGAAGCGCACGCGGTTGTTGATGTACACGGAAGGGCGACCACGGAGCTCAATGCCGAGGGTCTGCCCGGCGTGATAGGCCTGCGTCTTTTCGATCCGGCTGCGGGAAAAACGCTGGTGCTGTCCGGCCTCTGGCCAGCGCGGCAACCGCGGCTGATCTCGCCGAGTGGACACAGCTTGCGGCAAGACCGGGAGCTCGCGCTCGCGGGTCTGCAAGGGTGGCGGGGATACTTGCCGGGCCGGAACGGTGCGGTGCTGCTGCGGCTGGCCGGGAAGGGCACGCAGATAGGGCTTCCGGCGTCGGGCGAAGTCCGCCTTGCCGCCCTCACACCCACGATCGCCCAGGCCCTGTCGCTGGCAGGGGCTGACGGGCGCGTGAACCTGCGGCTGGCCGATGGCACCGAAACCCCGCGGCTGGCCGTCGGGCGCTATGACTGGAGCTGCGTCGAAACCGGCCAGCGGCGCGATCTGGGGCCGGGCGAGACGACGCTCTGCGCCGTTGACCTGCACGATCCCGACCGCATCGCGCGAACCCTCGCCAGCGGCGCTGTAGACCTGGCCGCATGGCTGGGCCAGGACGACAGGCTGTGGTTCATTCAGGGCCGCAACACCGAACGCGGTGTCATGCGCCCCTTCGTCTGGGCCGCCGCCGCCCCGCCGTTCAGCACCCGCGACGCCCGGCTGGCCCGCTACGCCGCGGCATGGGCTAACATGCTCGAGACGCCAGCCGATCCGGGCTGGACGCGCGACTGGGCACTGATTTCCGCCGTGCGCGCAGCGGGCGATGCCGGCGCGCTGGATCAAGTCCAGGCGCTGACGAGGATCCCCGCGGCGGCGGTGGCCCTACTGCTGACGGTGTCGCGCGCCGATCGCGCCGCAGCGCTGGCGCTCGAGACGGAAACACCGCTCTGGTGGCCGCTGGTCAGCGCGCGGGCATGGTCACAGGGTCTGCGCGCTGCGCGGCGTCGGATTGCAGTGCAACTCGTCACCGCGGGTCTGGAGCAAGGCGATGTCGCGCCGGTGGCTGCCCAGGCCATCGCCCGCGCCACAGGCGAGATCGTGGCGCTTCGGCCAGAGCTTGCCGCGCATCTGGGCCATGCGCTTCACGCCGCCGGGTTGAGCCCGGAAGCGAGTGATGCGCAAGGGAACCGCACACATTTGATGCCACCGGTAGCGTTGGCGGCGGTGCTGCTGAACCAAGCCGCCCAGGAGGCCGCGCGCCGTTTCGACGGACTGCCGCAAAGTGCCGGAAGGCTGACT
>JAFIEC010000055.1 GCA_020832725.1 Paracoccaceae bacterium
CGGCGGATCACCAGCACTTCGGAGCGGATCACCCGGGCAAACCGGGTCCAGTCCACCACGATGATGGCAAGGATCACCTTCTCGACACCCGCGCCCAGACCCACCAGCAGGATCAGCGCGAGGATAACCGGGGGAAACGACATCCATGTGTCCACGAGGCGGCCGACCAGCCAGTCCACCCAGCCGCCCATGTAGCCCGCCACAAGGGCGATGATCGTGCCCAGCACCATCGCGCCGCTGGCGGCGGCCACTGCGACATAGAGGGCAATGCGCGTCCCGTAGATCAGCCGCGACAGGATGCACCGGCCCAGCCCGTCGGTCCCCAGCGGATAGGCCGGATCGCCTGCGGCATCCCACGCCGGGGGCAGCAGCATCATGATCAGGTCCTGGCGGTTCGGATCGTGCGGGGCCAGCCACGGCGCAAGGGCCGCGCACAGAAACAGCACCGCCAGCATGGCCAGGCCCGCCAGCACGCGCGGATTGACCAGCGCTCGTCGGGCGATCGTGGGGACGGGGCCGCTCATGCCGTGCGCAGCCGCGGGTTGACCACGAGGTAGAGCACCTCGACGAAGGCATTGATGAACAGCACCATCAGGCAATAGACCAGCGCCACGACCTGGATCACGGGAAGGTCATGGTTGCGCACCGCGTCCACGATCAGATTGCCCAGCCCCGGATAGCCGCAGATCACCTCCACAAGGATCGTGCCTCCGAACATGAATCCCGCCTGCACGCCGATCAGGCTGATCGTGGGCAGGGCGGCGTTGCGCAGGGCATGGCGGATGATGATCGCGCGCTCCGACACACCGCGCAGCCGCGCCTGGGAGATGTAATCCTCGTTCAGCGTCTCCAGCAGCGACGAGCGCAGGATACGCATGATCAGCGGCGACAGCGCGATGGCCAGCGCAAGGGCCGGCAGCAAGAGGTGGAACAGGATGCTGCGGAAAAGGTCGAACCGCCCCGCGACCAGGCTGTCGAGCAGAAGAAAGCCCGTCACCGCGGGCGGTGTGGTCATGCCCGGCGCTATGCGCCCGAAGAAGGGCAGCCATTGCAGCGACACACCCAGCAGCAGGATCAGCAGCAGCGCCCAGAGGAATTCCGGGATCGACATCATGGCCGAGGAGGCGAGATCGATCGCCGTCTCTCCCGGGGTCGCGCGCAGCGCGAACATCGCAAGCCCGCCCGCCATGCCGATGACGACCCCCAGCAGCAGGCCCGCCGCGACCAGTTCGATACTGTTGGGAAGCGCGGTGCGCACCAGATCGGCAACCGGCCTGCGAAAATAGATGGAGGTTCCGAAATCCCCCGAAATCATGGCCTTGAGCCAGAGCCAATATTGCTCGATCACGCTGCGATCAAAGCCCATCTCGACGCGCAGCCGCTCGTAATCGGCCATGGTCGCCCCCGGGGGCAGCGACATGGCGACGGGATCGGCCGGCAGCAGCCGCAGCACGATGAACACCAGCACCGACACCGCCAGCATCGTGGGTACGGCCACCAGCAGCCGCCGGAACAGGATCTGGAGTGCGACGATGAGCATGGGCGCCCCAAGCAGGGCGGAGGGCCCGGGGCCCCCCGCCGTTCAGTTTCAGCTCAGCGACCAGGCCGCAGGCAGGGTCCAGCCATTGTCCCAGGCGACGTAATCCACGCTGTCGGTGTGGACGACGCTCTTGGTGGCCTGCAGGAGACCGATGGCATAGCCGTGATCCACCGCGAACTGATGCGCCTCGCGATAGCCCGCCATACGCGTCTCGTGGTCGGTCTCGGTCAGAAGCGGCGTGATCAGCTCGCCCATGGCCGGGGCCTTCATGGCCGAGAAGATGGCGTTGGGATCGAGCAGATAGCCGCCATACATCTCGGGGTCGCCGGTGGAATTGCCCCACTGGAAGATGGTCGCTTCCTTCAGTTCCTGCGCCCGCAGCCGCTCCTGGTAGGTGGAGGCCTCGATCACCTCCACCTCGGCCTTGATCCCCACGCGTTCCCACATGCCGGCGATGGCGCGGCTGAGGTCGAAATCGTTGGGGAAGAAGCCGTTGGTGGTGGACAGCGTGATCTCCACCGGATTGTCGGGCCCATGGCCGATGGAGGCCAGCAGCTCGCGTGCGCGCTCTTCGCTGAAGGGAAACTCGAACCCCTCGGGATAGCCCGGCGTGCCGCGCGCGGCCGGCACGTCGATGGGTACCGCACGGCCCAGATAGAAGGCCCGGCTCAGCGCCTCCTTGTTGATCGCGTGGTGGGCCGCCAGGCGGACTTCACGCTGTGCGAAAGCACCGTTCTGGGTGATCTGGAGCAGGATCACATCGGCGACCGGATCAACCCGGCCAACCATCCCCGGCATCGCGGCAAGGCGTTCGTTCTCGCGGATGGGCACATCCACCGAAACCTGCACCCGCCGTGCCTCGATGGCCGCGACACGGGCGGTCGCGTCGCGGACGAACTCCACGGTCAGGTTGGGAATCGCAGGGGCACCGTTCCAGTAGTCGGGGAAGGCCTCCATCACCACCCTGCTGCCGGGCTGATACTCCACGAAACGATAGGGTCCCGTGCCGATGGGGCGGGCCTGGAACCCCTCGAGGCCGACATCCTCGAACACGTGCTTCGGCACCAGAAAGCTGGCCAGGAAGTGCAGCCAGACGATGGCCGAGGGCATCGGCTCGGAGAATTTCATCACCGCCGAGGTGGGGCTTGTCACCTCGATGTCCGACACGCGCCGCCACAGGAAAGAGGTGTCGGGCCTGCGCTGTCCCTCGGCCACGTCCATCCGCAGCCGTTCGAAGAAGGTAAAGCGGAAATCCTCGGCGGTCATGGGCACGCCGTCGTGGAACAGCACATCATCGCGGAACGACAGCGCCAGCTCCAGGCCGGCGGCATCCTGATAGCCCCATTCGGTGATCAGCGCCGGGATGGTCTCCAGGCTGGTGGACTGGTCAAGGGGCTGGTCGAACATGCACTTGTAAAGCGACTGCACCGCAGCCAGCGTGCGGGCGTTCGGGTCCCATGTGGGAACATCGCTGGAATAGGCCATGGTCAGCTGACCAGAGGCCGCCGCCTGCGCCAGGGCGGCCGGCGTAACACCCAGACCCAGAAGCGCGGCTGTGCCTCCGGTCATGGCCATGAAGTTTCTGCGGGATAGCTCGTTCATCGGGTCTTCCTCTCTGATGGCGGGCCTTTGGCCCGTTATGGTTGTCTGTTGGGGTCGGCAGCATTCCCGCCCCTGTTTTCCGCCGCGCCTGCGCAACGTGGCGCGGCATGCGTCATCGCAGCACCCGGCCGGGATTGAGAATACCCTTCGGGTCGAGCGCGGCTTTCAGCTGGCGCATCAGTGCCAGTTCCTCGGGCGTGCGCGTGTAATGCAGCCAGTCCCGCTTGCCCTTGCCGATGCCATGCTCGGCCGAGACCGATCCGCCCAGATCCCGCACCAGCCCGTAGACCGCGGCATCGATACTGCCCTGCCTGTTCTTTTCGTCGGGGGGGATCAGGGCGATGTAATGCAAGTTGCTGTCGGCCAGATGGCCGAAGATCCCGCATGGATCGCCCGGCCAATGCGCCGCACGCAATTCCCGCAGGCCCGTTACCGCCTCTGCCATGCGGGCGCGGGGGATGGAGATGTCGAAATTGACGCCCACGCGGCCCAGCTGTCCGTATTCATAGGGCGATTCACGATAGGCCCAGAGACGGGCGCGGTCCTGCTCGGATTGCGCAAGGACGGCATCGGCCAGAACCCCCTCCTCCAGCAGGGCTCCCAGACCCTCGGCAAAGGCCTCGGTCGCACCCTCGCCGGGGCCCATGGCCACCTCCACCAGAACCGCGAGATCGGGCGGCTCGGCAAAGGGGCGAGACAGGCCCAGCGGCCCCGTCGCAAGATCGAGGAACTCCGACCACATGGCCTCGAAAACCTGAAGCCCGGCACCGAACCGGCGCTCCAGCCGGCCCAGAAGTTCCAGCGCACTCGCGGCATCCGGCACCGCGCAGAGCGCCGTCTGAACGCCCTCGGGGCGCGGATGCAGACCGAGCACCACCCGCGTGATCACCCCCAGGGTGCCTTCGGAGCCGATATACAGCTGGGTCCAGTCATAGCCTGCGTTGTTCTTGAGCATCTTGTTGAGCCCGCGCAGTACCGTCCCGTCGGGCTGCACCACCTCGAGACCCAGCACATTGCGGCGTGCCATGCCGTAGCGCAGCACCTGGTTGCCCCCGGCATTGGTGGCGACATTGCCGCCGATGCTGCATGACCCGCGCGCACCCAGATCGATCCCGCACATCAGCCCCGCCTCGGCCGCAGCCTGCTGAACCTGCTCCAGGGGCGTTCCGGCCAGTGCGGTCAGGGTGGAGGCGGCCCTGTCCACTTCCTCGACACCTGACATGCGCTCCAGCGACAGGGCGATCTCTCCCGGCTCGGGATGGGCCCCCATGGCAAGACCGGTCATCCCGCCCTGGACAACGACAGGCGCACCGGCCGCATTGCACAGTCGCAGGACCGCAGACACGCCCTTGGTGTCACGCGGAAGGGCCACGGCCCGGGGCGGTGTGGGTGCCGCGCCATAGGCATCGGCGCAGTTGCGCGCAGCGATCTCCGCTCCCGTCCGCAGGCCTGCGGGGCCGAGCGCCCCGGCCAGCGCCTCCAGCAGACGGTCGGGTGTCGTGGCGACATTCATCCGGGGGCCTCGTCGATCCTGATGGCCTCGAAACGGCAGAATGGTGCGCCGGTGGCTGCGCATTCCACCTCGGCCGCGCGTATCTCGCCGCCCAGCACCATCCCGGCGACTGCCCGGAACATCCCGAGAATCGCATGACACACAGGCCCGTCAGATGGCCCGAAACCGACGGCAAAGGGGCTGTTGCGCACTGTCAGGTCCAGTCGCCCCTCGCCCGGCACCATCTCCCAGATGCCCCATCCCAGTTGCGGGGCCGAGGCCTCCACCGTCCTGACCAGCGCCTCGCCTCCGCCGCCCATCTCTTGATAGGCGCGGGCACTGTCGCTGCCCTGCTCGAAGATGGAAGCGCCGAATGCCTCCAGTGCTGCCGCCCGGGGACCCGGCTCCAGCCGCCGGAACAGGCCCATGATCGCCTCGGGGCGGATCAGGATATAGCGGCGGGTCTCGTCCAGATGGACGCCGATATCGGCGCGATACTCCAGCCGCTCCAGAAAATTCGCGCTCATGTCGCCACCACCCGCGCAAAGGGCGCGCTGCCCGCAGGCGCTGCCGCATCGAGGGTTGCCCGCGCGTCCCTGAGCCCGGCTGCAAAGAGCGCGATGTCGCTGGCCGACACGACCATGAGATAGCCCTCCGCCCGGCGGCGCGCGGCCTCGCATGCATCGGCCGTGAAGATGCCGCAGGGCACCCCCGCTCCGGCGCAGGCGGCGCGCACGCGGGCGCAGGCAGCCTCGAGCACGGGATCGCCCGGTCCGACACCCAGCGCAAAGGCCAGATCCCCCGTGCCGATAAAGACAAGATCGATCCCCTCGACCGCCGCGATCGCCTCGGCCGCCTCGAGGCCCGCCACCGTCTCGATCATGACGGCGACAAAGGGGGCCGCCCCGATGCCGGACATGTAGGCGGGAAGATCGGCGAGCATCCGCACCCCGCCCGCCGAGCGCAGGCCCCGGGGCGGGTAATGGGCATGAGCAAGGGCCTGCCGCGCGGCATCGGCGGTCTCGATCATGGGCACGATCACCCCCGCCGCGCCGGAATCGAGCCCGGTCGAGATCGAGACGGCATCGTTTCCGGCAACCCGGGCCAACACCGGCACCCCGGGCCCGCCACATCCCACCGCCGCCTCGAGGTCGCGGCGCTCGAACAGACCGTGCTGCAGGTCGATCACGATCGCGCCGGGGCCGCTGCGGGCGGCCATCTCGGCAAGGGCCGCACTGCCCAGCGCAAGCCAGACGACATCGCAGGCCTCGCCCCTGCGCAACCGCTCCTGCAACCGTCCGCTTTCGGGGGTGAACATCGGCGCTTCCCTCACGTGACCCGCAGGCCGGCCTGCCGCATCAGGGGCAGGACGCGCTGGCAGAAGAACGGCAATTCCTCGGTATAGTTGACGAAAGTCAGCGCAGCCCCCTGATAGCCCTCGCGGGAGATCGCCAGCAGGTCCTCCACGATCTTCTCGGGCGTGCCCACCAGCGGAAAGCTGCCTGCCCCCCCGGCAAAGCGCTGGCGATAAAGGTCGAAGGCACGCAGGTTATGGGAGCCTGCGAATTCCTTCTTCTTCGACATGTGATCGTCCACCGCTTCATGGTCGGCCTCGTCCACGGCATAGCGCCGGTAATAGGCCTCGGCCTCGGCCTGGGTTTCCCGGCAGACCACGTGGCACACCGTGCAGATGCCCACGTCGCGTCCCACCGCCCGAGATCGGGCGCGGATGTCGGCCACATGCTGGCGGCCATCCGCGATGTCGGAAAAAGGCGAGAACAGGAAATCGCAATGCCGCGCGGCGAAATCGCGGCCGGGGCCGCCAAAGGCCGCATTCATCGTCACCGGCCGGGGCACCTGCAACGCGGCGGGCCGACTGGAGACACCGCGCAGATTGTAATGGGGACCCGCATGATCGAACGGGGCATCCGCGCCATAGGCCCGCACGATGATCTCGATCCACTCGGCGGCCTGTTCATAGGCGTTCTCTACCGGAGTTGCCCCGAACATGGCGAATTCCGCCGGGTTCCAGCCACAGACGATGTTGAGACCCGCCCGCCCACCTGAAATGTGATCGACCGTGGCCAGCGCCTTGGCGGCATAGACCGGATGGACCAGCGGAACATGCACCGTCATGAACAACGCGATCCGCCGGGTGGCTGCAGCCAGACCTGCGGCCCAGGTGAAGGTTTCAAAGGACCATTCACGAACGTTCGTCTTGCCCCCGAACCCCTTCCACCGGGCGATCGGCAGGAAGAACTCCAGCCCCGCCTCCTCGGCGATGGCGACGGCGGCCAGATTGTCCGACCAGCGCGCCTGCCACCGCTCGGGCACCGTGGTGATGGCAAGGCCGCCATCGGCATTGGTCGAGAAGACCCCCAGCTTGAAGCGGTTGGGCCCGTGCATCGGATGCGTCGCCGTCTGCGCGGCGGGTGCGGTTGCAACGCTCATCCCTGGCCCCTCGAACTGATGCGCTGCGCCTCTGCCGCCTCGTCGGCGATCTGGGCGCCCCGGGCGGCGAAGAACGCCTCCTCGGCCGCGGCCATGAAGGCGGTCATGCGGTCGGCTGTGGTGATCGGGTCGCGGGCGCGCATCGCGGCATGGATGCCGGCCAGCCCGTCCACCACCACCGCGCGGGTCGGCGGACGACGCAGGGTCTCGAGCCGCACGGTCTGCACGTGATCGACAAAGCGCGCGATGGTCGCTGCCAGACGCTCGTTGCGCACGCAGGCGAGCCAGGCGCCGCGAAAGGCGATGTTGGCCGCGATCATCCGTCGCGCATCAGAGGCTGCCGCCGCAGCGCGGGCCTCGGCCAGGGCCGCGTCGAGGGCAATCGCCGCCTCCTCGGTCAGGTCGCGCGCCGCGCAGGCCGCCGCGCGCGGCTCCAGCAGACGACGCACCTCGAAGATGTCGCGGATGTCCTGAATGGAGAGAACCGGAACCGCAAAGCCCCGGGTCGTCCCGCGCAGGTAGCCTTCGTTCACAAGCTGCAGCAGCGCCTCGCGCGCGGGCATCCGCGACGCCCCCCATTGCGCGGCGATGTCGGTATCGATCAGCCTGTCATCGGGGCCGATCTCGGACAATTGCAACCGGCGAAGCAGATCGGCGTAGATCTGCTCCCTCAGGCTCTCCCGCCTGACTGTGCCGCTTTCGATGATGGCTGCTTCGCTCATGTGGGCCCATCCTTCCTGCATACGGTAGGAGCGATTGCTGCATTCTGTCAATCGGCTTGAGGTCACCCGTATGATGCCCAATCGTCGGGTCTCGCGTGCAATTTGCGGCATTCCCGGAGATCACAGACGGCATCCGGCATATTTCTGCATGCGGTTACCCAGAGATTTTGCTTGAACGGTATTCTGTTTTGCCGCCATATCGCCCTGACAGTGACCGGCCGCATCGGCCGCAGACCATAGCCGAGACTGCCATGTCCCCAGAGCCTCGCCCCCTCATCCGCGATCTCGATGTCGAGAACATCGCCGATCTTGCCACCCGGGCACGCGGCATCCCCGATGTGCTGACCTTGTGGTACGGCGAGGGCGATGTGGTCACGCCCGCCTTCATCCGCGACGCCGCCAAGGCCGCGCTGGATGCCGGGGACACCTTCTACGAGCCCGACATGCGCGGCACCCCGCCCCTGATCGCGGCCCTGTCGGACTACCAGACCCGGCTGCACGGCCGCCCCATCGGGCTTGACCGCAGCACCGTGACACCGGGCGGCATGCAGGCGGTCCATCTGGCGCTGATGACGGTCGCGGGGCCCGGGGACAACGTGGTCTTTGTGGAGCCGCAATGGCCCAACATCCGCCGCGCGATCCATCTGAGCGGAGCCGAGCCCCGCGCCGTGGCCATGACCCAGGGACGCGACGGCTGGACCCTCGATCTGCAGGCGCTCCTTGACGCCTGCGACGAACGCACCCGGGCGATCATGTTTTCTTCACCCGCAAACCCCTCGGGCTGGACGGCCAGCACGGAAGAACTGTCAGAGATGATTGCCTTCTCCCGGCGAACCGGCGTCTGGATCATTGCCGACGAGGTCTACAACCGGCTGTCGTTTCACGCCGATGCCGCGCCGTCTGTTCTGGCACTGGCCGAGGAGGAAGACCGCGTGATGTCGATCAATTCCTTTTCGAAGGCATGGGCCATGACAGGCTGGCGCGTGGGCTGGCTGAGCCATCCCCCCGCCCTGTCGCGCACCATCGGGGCGATCACGCAATACGTCAATTCAGGCACCGCCTCCTTTGTTCAGGCCGCCGCCGCCGTCGCCCTGCGCGAGGGAGAGGACGTGGTCGCGGCGATCCGTGCGCGGTGTGCGGCCGGGGTCGATGCCACATGGGAGGCGCTGGCCGGGGTCAATGCAATCCATCTGGGCGCGCGGCCGCCGGGCGGAATGTATGCCTTCTTCCGCATCGAGGGCTATGACGACAGCCGCGAGGCCTGTGCCATGCTGCTGGACCGGGCTGGCGTGGGCCTCGCCCCGGGGTTTCTGTTCGGCGAGGCCGGGCGCCCCTTCATCCGGCTATGCGTCTGCCGTGAAACCGCACAGATCGCAGAGGCTGCGGGACGCATCGCGACCGCCTTGCGCAAGGGCTGAACTATGGATGCCGCAACATAGTTGCAAATACATCGAAGCCGCTCCAGCATGGAGCGCGTGACTCTATCCCGGGCCGGGTCGGCCGGAAACTGAAGGAGGCAAGAATGAGTTCATCGACGCTGTTGACCGATCTTGGTGAAAAGCTGCTGGCGGGAGAGATCGAGGTGGTGGATTGCACCGGCATCCTCGGCCCTGACACACCGCTTCTGAAGCTGCCGCCCGAACTGGCCAAGGACACGCCCCCCATCGAGATCCACCGGATCAGCGAATATGACAACGACGGCCCCTTCTGGGCGTGGAACTGGCTGAAGGTGGGAGAGCATTCCGGCACCCATTTCGACGCCCCCCACCACTGGATCACCGGCAAGGATTACAGCGACGGCTATACCGACACGCTGGATCTGCAAAAGGTGGTGGCTCCAGTCAATGTCATCGACAAGTCGGCCGAGGTCGCGACCGATCCCGATTATCTTCTGGATGTGGAGGATGTGAAGGCCTGGGAGGCCGAGCACGGCGAGATCAGGGCCGGCGAATGGGTCGTGCTGCGCTCGGACTGGGATCAGCGCGCCCATTCGGAAGAGCTGTTCCTGAATGCCGACGAGACCGGCCCGCATAGCCCCGGGCCCACCGCCGCCTGCGTACAATACCTGGTGGACAAGGGCATTGTCGGTTGGGGCAGCCAGTGCATCGGCACCGATGCAGGCCAGGCAGGTGGCATGGAGCCGCCGTTCCCCGCCCATAACCTGCTGCACAAGGCCAACCGCTTTGGCCTTGCCAGCCTTGCCAATCTCGACAAGCTGCCACCCAAGGGCGCGATCCTGATCGCGGCACCGCTCAAGATCCAGCACGGCACCGGCTCGCCGATCCGGGCGATGGCGCTGGTTCCCAAGGGCTGAGGCCGCCCCGACGCCGCCCCTGCGGGGGCGGCGCAGCATTCTGGTGGCGTGCCGCCCCCCTCGGGCGGGAATGACGTCTCCCCGGGGGCCCGCCCTTCAGAACCGCAGCATCAGCCCCGCACTGACGGTGGTGTTGTCCAGCCGGTCGCTTCCGCGAAGATCGGCCCGCAGCCAGGTGTCCAGCATTCCCGGCGCTCCGGCGCGGCCCCGCACGACCCTGCTGGCGCTGAACCCGATGCCAAGCTCTGCGAATGTTCCCAGATTGCCCGTGGTGGCGACCGAGGGCGCGCCGCCGCCCGTGGGGGTGACGGTCGTGCGCCGCTCGGCGCTCTGGTCGCTGTAGACGGCGAGGGTCAGGTATTGCCGGTTCGAACCGGTGCCCGAGGCCGAGGCGCGCTCGCGCTCCAACCGTCCACCGGCCATGGCCATGCGGGTGACATGGGGGGCGACGGCCATGGTCGCGGTCGGCGCACCGGCCGGACCGACGGCAACCGACCCGCCGCTGTTGCGCGCCATGGATATCCCTGCCATCGGGACAAAGCTCACCCCGTCGCCGACATCCATGCGCCACGAGACGCGCAGGCTTGCACCCAGGCTTGTCGTGGACATGGCGGCCCCGGCGATCCCGACACCCCCGCCGCCGCCCAGCACCGTCTCGGAAAAGCGCAGCCTTGTCTGAGCCGCATCAAGGCCGACGTCGATCGCCAGCCTGTCCCGTATCGCCGTGAAGGCAGCCCCGGCGCTGGCGCGCTGAAAGGTGCTGCCGATATCGATCTGGCCGCCCCCCGCCACCGGCGAGACCTGCGATGTGCGTCCGTTCAGCACGCCGAACTGCAGACCGCCCGCGATCTGCCAGCCGCCCCCGATCTCGGCGCAGCCAAGGCCCGCGCCCGCCAGAAGCCCCTCATAGGCGATGGTGGCGCGCGCCTGGGTGGTCGTGCCCGCGACGGTGCTGTTGAAACGGCCCTGTCCGCGCGCCGCCACGGCCTGAGCCCAGCCTCCGGGCGTGCAACCCGACATCGGTTCCGCAGGACGGGCCAGCGAGCGCATGGTCATCGCATCGATCATGCCCAGCGCACCCGAGACATTGCCCACTGCCGGATTGACACGGACCACCAGCGCGGCCGTGGTCGGGGTGATGTCCAGTTCCGTCAGGTAAGCCCCCGACGAGGGCAGGCCCGTGGCCGTGATCGCGGCACCCGTCAGGTCCGCACCCGACAGAAGCACGATGGGCGCGGCCTGCGCCGAGATGCCGCCCAACTGCGTCAGGGCAAGCGCGACCGGCCCGGCGACATTGCCCGTCACCACCACCCGGTCGGCGATCCCGGCATTGAGGACAGAAACATCCACGTCGAGCTGGATCGTCCCCCCCGTCAGATCGCCCGTCACGTTGAGCACGTCACCCGCCACGCCATCCGCCATCGCGATGGTGCCGCCCGTGTTGTTCACCGATCCGCCCAGAGTGGCGGTGCCGGTCACCGTGATTGTTCCGGTGTTTTGCATCAGCCCCGCAAAGCCAAGGGTCGAACCGGCCGCCATGTTCAGCGTGCCGTCGTTGATGACACTCTCCCAGCCGGTCAGGGTGGCGCCCGCCCCCATGTTGAACGTGCCGCTGTTGTTGAGCCGGTCGTCGGGCCCGGCAAGCGTTGCCGTCCCGCCTGCCGGGGCTGTCCAGGCGGCACCCGCGACATTGTTGACGATGAGCGTACCCGCGCCCGCGTTGCTTGCCGCCATCCCGTTGACGGTGCCGCCGGCCCGGTTGTTGAAGGTCGTGGTCACCCCGACCCGGCCGATCATGGCGGGGCTGTCGGCCCCGCCTGTCGCGGTCACGCTGCCCGAGTTCTCCACCACCAGCGACGAGGCTGCCGCCAGCCCGTCGCCCAGACCGGTGGCGGTTTCCATGGCCGCGCCCGGAGCGATCTCGATCGAGCCGGTCGCCAGCCGCCCCGTGGCATCGAGCGCCAGCGTGCCGGCCGAGACGGTGAGGGGCCCGGTGAAGGTATTGGCCGCCGAGAGCGTGAGCGTTCCGTCTCCGATCTTCTCGAGAGGGCGGCCCGCCACATCCTCGGAGATCACGCCCGACTGGGTGGCCGCCCCGGCCAGCACCTGAAGCCGGGTCGTGTTGCTGGCGATGACGATGGGGGCGGGATTGGTGACGCCCGCGGCATAGTCGATCACCGATCCGGTGGTGCGGATCGTCGCACCGCCGGCGGCATTGTCCGACCCCAGCGACAGGGTGCCGCTTGCGACGATGATCTCTGCGATGCCGGTGTTGTTTCCCGACAGCAGCACCGTTCCGCCTTGTCCGCCACCGCCGCCCAGCCGCAACGTGTTGCCGGCCCCGGTGATCGCGCCCGTGATGGTCAGCATCGCGCCATCAACTGCGGCCATGCGCGAGGCTTGCGCCAGCGACACCGGACCGCCCCAGACGTTGGTGGTTCCGGTAGTCGTGGCCAACCCCAACGAGGTCGAATCCAGCGTCAGGTGTTCCGCGCCGATGCTGACGCCGTTCAGCACCAGCCCGCCGCCGGTCACCACCGTCCCCGAACCTGCGCCCGAGGCCCCCAGGCCGCCCCCGGGCTCGATCCGCACAAGGCCCTGCTGGATGGTCAGAACGCCCGAGAAATTGCCGCCCCGCGCGATGATGAGCGTACCGTCACCGGTCTTGGTGATATCGCCGCTGCCGGTGATGTTCCGGGTCGAGGTGGCAGAGCTGTTCTGAAGGCGCAGGACGGTCGCCGCGCCCGTCACGTTCACGACCAGGTCGCTGTCCAGGCGGAGGTGCGGACCGGAAACGGTTACGGTCGCGCCGCCGCTGGCGTTGAACTCGGCAGGTGTGGCCGCAGCGCCCGAGTCGAAGATCAGCGTCCGCGCGGTCGCGCCGATTTGCCCTATTTCGAACGCGGACGTCCTGTTGACGCTCAGGATCCCGATGGTGACATTGCCTGTGCCGGTGAGCAGTAAAGCCCGGCTGCTGTTATTGATGATGGCCTCGGCACCCGGGGCGTTCGGCACGCTTGGCGACCACAGGCTCGCATTTTCCCAGCTTGATGTCCCGGGCCCCGGCACAAACGTGCTCTGCGCCTCGGCTTCCCTTCCGATCAGCGCGACTGCGACGAG
>JAFIEC010000077.1 GCA_020832725.1 Paracoccaceae bacterium
GGCGAAGATATCGGTATCGGCCCAGCCTGCCAGATCGAGAAGCGCCCGATGGGGCAGAAAGCCGAAGGCGGCGGCGGCAAGCGCGGTGCGGCCCTCGCGCACCAGCCTGCGGTCAAGCTCCTCGCGCAGCCGGTGCAGATAGAGCACGTCCGAGGCGGCATAATCCAGCTGCGCCGCGCTCAAGGTCTCGGCACCCCAGTCGGAGCTTTGCTGCTGCTTGGAGATGTCCACGCCCAGCAGCTCCTGCAGCAGATACTTGAGGCCGTGCCTGTCGGTATAGGTGCGCACCAGCTTCGAGGCGATCTTGGTGCAATAGACGGGTGATGCCAAAGCGCCGAACCGGTGCTGCAGCACGGCGATATCGAACCGGCCGAAGTGAAACAGCTTCAGAACATCCGGGTCCGACAGAAGCGCTGCAAGATTGGGGGCGACCGTCTGACCGGCCGCGATCTGCACCACATGGGCATTGCCGTCACCCGCCGACAATTGCACCACGCACAAACGATCGCGGTGAGGGACAAGCCCCATGGTCTCGGTGTCGATGGCCACGACTGGACCCAGATCGAGCCCGTCCGGCAGATCGCCATGATGCTGAAAAACCGCCACTAATCTTCCCCTCTCGGCCCCGAGGGCGGGGAATGGTGCCCAGGAGAGGACTCGAACCTCCACGCCCGTAAGGGCACTGGCACCTGAAGCCAGCGCGTCTACCAATTCCGCCACCTGGGCCGGTGTCGATGGTGAAGGGCGGATTACAGCCAGCCCCGGGGGCTGTCAATGCGCCTTCGCACAGCCCGGAGCATTTCGCCTGCCCGCCGCCCCGCCCGCCCTGCGATAGCCCTTGTCGGCCCGGGGTGCGGGGGTTATCTGACCCGCATGCCGTTGCGGGAGGGCTCCTATGTCGCACGACAATGCGCGGATCGTGACAATCTTTGGCGGCTCGGGTTTTGTCGGTCGCTACATTACCCAGCAGATGGCACGCGAAGGCTGGCGCGTGCGGGTGGCGGTGCGCCGCCCGGAACAGGCGGGATTCGTTCGTGCCTACGGCGTCGTCGGCCAGATCGAGCCGTGGCTTGCCAACATCCGTGACGATGCCTCCGTCGCCGCCGCGCTGGCAGGGGCCGAGGCGGTTGTGAATTGCGTGGGCATCCTTGCCGAAGGCGGCAAGCAGACATTCGAGGCCGTGCAGTCCGGCGGCGCTGCGCGCATCGCGCGGCTGGCCGCCGAGGCGGGTGTTGCGCGGATGGTCCATATCTCGGCCATCGGTGCCGATCCTGACAGCGACAGTGCCTATGCCCGCACAAAGGCTGCGGGCGAGGCTGCGGTGCTGGAGCATTTTCCCGCGGCTGTGATCCTGCGCCCCTCGATCATCTTCGGCGTGGAGGATTCGTTCTTCAACCGCTTCGCCGCCATGACGCGGCTGTCGCCGGTGGTGCCGGTGGTGGGGCCCGACACGCGCTTTCAGCCGGTCTGGGTCGAGGACGTGGCGCGGGCTGCGGCCATGGGCGTGACGGGCGAGGCAGGCCCGGGCATCTACGAACTGGGCGGCCCCGAGATCGAGAGCTTCCGTGCCCTGATGAAGCGGATGCTGGGCCACATCCGGCGCAGCCGGATCGTGCTGCCCATGCCCTTCTGGTATGCGCGCCTGATGGGGGCAGTGCTGGACGGTCTTCAGCGGCTGAGCCTCGGGCTACTCACCAATGGCCTGATCACCCGGGACCAGGTCCTCAACCTGTCGCGCGACAATGTGGTCAGCGAGGGTGCACGAGGCTTTGCGGAGTTGGGTATCCAGCCCGCCGCTATGGATGGCATCCTCGAGACCTATCTGTTCCGCTACCGGCCCGGCGGGCAATATGCCGCCATCAAGGAATCGGCCAGAGGGCTGAGGTAGCGCCTATTCGGCGGCGCGTGCCACCTGGCCCTCCTGCAGGAAGCCGATCGCCTCGTCCACGGTCTGGACGTCGCCAAAGGACATGGCGAAGGTCACAAGCGCACTCATATGCTCAAAGTCGCTGCGGGTCGCGTTTGCATCCGACAGCATCACCACGCGGAAATTGTCCATCATGGCATCCCGGGCAGAGCTTTCGCAGCAGACATTCGTCAGGGTCCCCGCGATCAGCAGCGTATCTATCCCACGCGCGCGCAGAAGGTCAGGCAGCGGTGAGGCACCCGGGAAAAAGGCGGAAAAGCGGTCCTTGTCCACCTCGATGTCGCCCGGGCTGGCGCGCAGGTCGCCGAACAACTCGTAGTCCGGCAGGCCCGGTCGCAGGCCCGTGCGCACGCCCGCCGCCATCGGCCCCGCGTTCAGATGCTCGAAGAACACGCGCCAGTCGCGTGCGCCCGTCGGGAAGGCCGAGCGCACCCAGGCAACCGTGCCGCCCATGCCGCGCAGGGCGTCGGCCATGCGTGTGATCGCGGGCACGATTTCCCGCGCGACGGGGATCTCGAGCAGCGCCCCCTCGGCGCAGAACAGCCCCTGCATGTCGATCACCACCAGGGCCGTGCGCGCAGACTCCAGCCGATCGAACACATGCAGTCGACCGCGCCGGGTGATCAGCTTCTCGCGGATATCGGCGGGGAGGTCGGTGGGATGCATGGGCCGCTCCTGTCTGGGCGCTTCGCACGGGCTGGCACCGGGCGCGCGCGGCGCATAGTCTGAACCGGCTCATCCTGCCCCGGGACGGAGGCTCTTGCAATGCGCGAGATTTCCATCGGCTATCTCGACCCCTTCCCGCCCTTTTGCCGCTGCGGGCCGGAGGGGCGGGCGGAGGGGCTGTTCGTTGCGATCCTCGAGGCGCGGGCGGAGGCGCGCGGCCTGCGCCTTGCATGGCACCCGGGCCTGCTGGAAGCGTTGCCCCTGGCGCTGGCCGAGGGGACGATCGAGGCCATCGCCGCCAAGGCGCTGATACCCGAGCGGGCGGGCACGCTGTGCCTGTCCGAGCCGCTGATGGAAACGGCGGCGGCCCTTTTCGGGCCTGTGGGCAGCGTGCCCCCCGATATCACCCGCGCGGGCGCGGCCCGCATCGCAACCCCGGCCGAGGGGCCGCTCGCCGCGCTGGTGGCGCGGCTGGCCCCGGGGTCACGGGTGGTGGCCGCGCGCGATTACCCCGATGCGCTGGCGACGGTGCTGGATGGCCGGGCGGACTGGGCCGCTCTCAATGCCGATGCAGGCGCCGCCGAAGCAGAGCGGGCCCACCCGGGGCGCAGCGCGCCACCGGGCCCGCGCTTTGCCCCGCTGGGCCTGTCGGTGGCGGTATCGCCCGGCGATCCCCACGGGGTGCTGACGGCGCTGGGGCTGCGCACGGCCATCTGAGGGCGAGGGCGCCTGTCCGGAATGCGGGGCTACATGTTCTGGGGCAGGAACAGCACCAGCGCCGGGAACAGCAGCAGCAGCACCAGCCGGATCACATCCACCGCCAGAAACGGCATGATCCCCTTGAAGATGGTCAGCAGCGGGATGTCGCGCACCATGCTCTTGAGGATGAACACGTTCAGGCCGATGGGTGGGGTGATCAGGCTGATCTCGATGGCGACGACCACCAGAATCCCGAACCAGATCGGATCGATCCCGAGGAACTGCACGATCGGAAAGAAGATCGGGATCGTGAGCAGCAGCATCGACAGGCTTTCAAGAAAACACCCGAGGATGAGGTAGATGCCCAGCATCGCCAGCAGCACTACCATGGGCGAGGGATCGAGCGCGTTCAGCCAGTTCGACAGGCCCGTGGCGAAGCCGAGGATGTCCAGCAGGTTGTTGAACAGCGTCGCGCCGAACAGAAGCGCGATCATCATGGCGGCCGTGCGGGCGGATTCGGCAAGAATGTCGACGAATGACGCCAGCGTCAGACGGCCCTTGAACAGCACGAACAGGAACGCGCCGAAGGCACCGATTCCCGCAGCCTCGGTGGGCGTGAAAACGCCCATGTAGATGCCACCCAGCACCACGGCAAACAGCACCACGATGGGCCAGACCCCACGCAGAAGCCGCAACCGTTCGGGCCAGGCGGTGCGGGCCGCAGCGGGCCCCAGCGCGGGGTTGATCCGGGTGATGATCATGATCGCCAGCATGTAGCCGACGATGCCGATAAGCCCCGGCACGATGCCCGCGATGAACAGCTTCCCGATATTGGAGGAGGTCAGGATGCCATAGATCAGCAGAATGACCGAGGGCGGGATCAGGATGCCCAGCGTGCCGCCCGCCGAGATCGCCCCCGCCGCAAGGCTGTCGGCATAGCCATGGGCGCGCATCGGCGGCATGGCCACGCGGCTCATGGTGGAGGTGGTGGCCATGGAAGATCCGCAAACCGCCGAGAACCCGCCGCAGGCCGCGATCGTCGCCATGGCGAGGCCCCCGCGCAGGTGACCCAGAAAGGCGTTGGAGGCGGCATAGAGGTCGTGGCTGATCCGGGCCCGGGCGATCAGGTTGCCCATCAGGATGAACAGCGGCAGCACCGTGAAGGTATGGGTCTGGGCCAGATCGAAGATCTGGGTCGCGGTCATGGAATAGGCCGCGTTCGGGCTGCGCATCATCACGATGCCGAGAAAGGCGACCAGACCCAGAGCAAAGGCGATGGGCAACCCCGCCAGAAGCAGCGCCATCACCGCGCCCAGGGCAAGCAATCCGTCGATCATGGGAACCCGACCCTCAGAATTCGGCTCTGGCGACGAAATCGCGCCGGAAAAATGCCCGCACCGCCGTCAGCACGAACAGGACCATGCACAGATAGGTGCAGGCGGCCATGATGTAGGACAGCGTGTAGAGCGGCAGGCCATACATCTGGGTGCTCTCGCCCCACCGGGCCAGCCGGTCTCCGAACAGCCACAGCCGCCAGCCGACGACATAGCACACCCCCGCCATCACGAGGTTGAAGAACACGATCCGAACCTGCCGCAGCCACATCGGCACGATGCCGTCCAGCAGGCTGATCCGGACATGCTCGGCCCGGGCGGTCACCAGCGGCAGGGAGAGAAACACCAGAAGCCCCATCATGTATGACATGATCTCGAGCGCGCCCGAGATCGGCTGGCGAAATCCGTAGCGCAGCACCACATTGACGAAGGTCAGCACCATCATGGCGAACAGGATCGCCGCCGGTGCGATGCCCAGGATGCGGTCGATCACCCGCGCCCAGGGCCATTCCGCGACCAGACCCGAAGGAATGGCCGCGTATTCGGCGTCCCGCGCCGCCTCTGGCAGCGCGGGCGCGGCCCCGGAGGGCTGTTTACTGGCGGGCGGCTTCATAGGCTTCCTGTTCGGCCAGCATGAAGGCGATCACCTCGTTGCCGTCCACGCCATAGACGCGACCGATCATCTCCACCCATTCCTCCTGAAGGAACTCGATGCGCTCGCGCATGGCCGCGACCATTGCCTCGTCGGCCTCGATGATGGTGCCGCCAGCCTCGCGCATCACCTCCAGTGCCTCGGCCGAGACGGTGTCGAAGCCGCGCCCGCCCATGGCCGAAAGATACTCGCCCGTGACACTGTCAAGCGCTTCGCGAAGGTGCTCGGGCAGGGCGGCATAGGAATCCTCGTTCATCAGGACATAGAATGAGGAGTTGAACAGGCCGCCCGGCACCAGCAGTTGCACGTTGATGAAATCGGACAGGTTGAATGAGGTATATCCGTCCGGCGTCATCAGGGTGGCCTCCACCACGCCGTTCGACAGAAGCTCGTATGTGGTCGGCGCAGGCGACGAGACGACGGCCGCCCCCAGTGCCGCCGCGACGCGGTCCTGCATGCCCCCGCCCGAACGGATCAGAAGCCCGTCGAAGGCATCGAGCGAATCGAGCATGGTGGCGCGCGACATCACCGTGCCGGGGCTGTGGACATAGACCGCCAGCAGCCGATAGCCCTCGTGCTCGCCCTTGTCGGCAAAGAACTCCTGATAGGCGCGCCAATAGGCGACCGAGGCGGCCTCGCCGGTCAGCGTGAGAAACGGCAGCTCCGAGACACCGGCATGGGGAAAGCGCTCGGGCGTATAGCCGTGGACGCTCCAGGCCAGGTCCACCACGCCATCCATCACGATCTCGACCTGCCGGGGCATCGGCCCAAGCGAGGTGGTGGTGAATTGCACCTGCAGCTCGCCATCGGTCACCTCGGCCACGCGGGCAGCCCAGGGCTCGAAGATCTCGGTGCGCATCAGGTGTGTCGGCGGAATCGCCCAATTGAAGGTCAGCACGGTCTGGGCCTGAACGGCCCCGGCCGCCGCCATCGCGGTCAGGGCAACAGCCATGCCGCGCAAGGTTCCGGTGGAAATGGTCATGTCGACCCCCCTGTTAAGTGCCCCGTCATCGTCATGCCCCCCGCGCCCGACAGGGCGTATCGGCGCGAAGGAAGCGCAGGGGCCGCGCGCAGGCTAGCAGCGCGCGGCCAGAGTGCGAAAGGAAAACGGCGGGCGCTCATGCGGCCCCCCCTGCCCGGGGAACAAGTGCCAGAACACGCAGCGGAGAACCCGTTCCATCCCGGATATTGAGCGGCGCCGCGATCAGGATCGCCCCCCGCGCAGGCAGCCTGTCGAGGTCGCGCAGGCATTGCAGCCCGTAGCGCCCCGCCCCGTGCAGGATCGAATGGGCCGGATAGGGCGGATCGAGATGGGTGGCCTGCCCCGCATCGGTGCCGATCGTCTCGGTGCCGAAGCCACGGATGCCACGCTCGTGCACCAGAAAGCTGATCGCGCCGCCGTCGGGCCCCGGGCTGTGGGGGCCATCGCCATGCATGTTGAGGTAATCCGCGCCCCGGCGGCGCGACCAGTCGGTCCGCATCAGCACCCAGCAATCGGCAGGGATTTCCCCGTGATCCGCCTCCCAGGCGCGCAGATGCCCCTCGGTCAGCAGAAAGTCGGGGTCGGCGGCGGCCTCGGCAGAGCAGTCGATCACACAGACGGGGCCGATGAAGCGCTCGGGCGGGATGGAATCGGTCGTGCCGTTGGGCTGATCACGCCCGGTAACCCAGTGGACGGGGGCATCGAAATGGGTGCCCGTATGCTCTCCGCAGGTGAAGTTGCGCCACTTCCACGCCGGGCCGCGGTGATCATAGGCAGATATCTCCTCGACCCGGAACCGCGCACATTGCCCGAATTCGGGCGGCAGCACGATCACGGGGAAATCGGGATCGAGAGGATGGGTCAGGTCCACGACTTCGAGACCGCCCGAGGCGATCATTCCGGCCATACCGGCGAGCAGGGCGTCGGGAGCAAGCTCTGTCATCGGCGAAAGGCCTCCAGCGCCTCACGTTCGTAGAGGGAGGGATCTGCCCTCCATCGCGCGTGTATGTCGCGGGCGACATCGCCGATCCAGGTCTCTTCGGTGCCTGCGCGCAGCATCTCCATCACCCCGCGGGCGATCTGCGCGGGCACCAGCTGCGGCGGAGGCTCACCCTGGCGCCATTCATGCTCCAGGGGCCCGTGAAAGGCCGCACAGACCCGAACGCCGCCCGGGCGCATTTCGGCCCGCAGGCTTTGCGTCGCCGAAAGGCGCGCCGCCTGGGCCGCCGATTGCGCAGCCCATCCCGCCTCGGGCGCGATGGCGGAGGTGGCGATCAGGGAAACCCAGGCCGCGGCGCTGACAGGCCGGTCCAGGCCACGGGCGCGCAGTGCGGGGCCAAAGACCTGCGCCAGGCGCAGAAGTCCCAGCCACAGAACTTCGGCCTCCTGCCGGGCAAAGACAGCATCGGGCCGCGACATCAGGTCTCCCGGCCGCTCGAACTGGCTGTTGTCGATCACGATATCGACCCGGCCGCCGATGGCACCCAGAGCCTTGCGCAGGGAGGTCTCGTCGGTCACGTCGAGGGCCACGATCTGCACATTCCCGATCCCGGCAAGATCGGCCCTTGCGGGATGGCGCATCCATTGTTCGGGCTCTCCGGCAAAGATGATCGCTGCACCAGCCTCCGACAGGGCCCG
>JAFIEC010000091.1 GCA_020832725.1 Paracoccaceae bacterium
GCCAGCTTTCAGGAGATCATCCTGCGGCTACAGACCTATTGGGCGGGGCAGGGCTGCGCGATCCTGCAGCCCTACGACATGGAGGTGGGGGCGGGCACGTTTCATCCGGCGACCACCCTGCGCGCCCTCGGCCCGCGCCCCTGGGCTGCGGCCTATGTCCAGCCCTCGCGCCGGCCCACCGATGGGCGCTATGGCGAAAACCCCAACCGGCTGCAGCATTACTACCAGTTCCAGGTCATCATGAAGCCCTCGCCCCCCGACCTGCAGGAGCTGTATCTCGGCAGCCTTGCGGCCATCGGGATCGACGCGGGCCTGCACGACATCCGCTTTGTCGAGGACGATTGGGAAAGCCCCACGCTGGGCGCGTGGGGGCTGGGATGGGAAGTGTGGTGCGACGGGATGGAAGTGTCGCAATTCACCTATTTCCAGCAGGTTGGCGGCCATGATTGCCACCCCGTCTCGGGCGAGCTGACCTATGGGCTGGAGCGGCTGGCGATGTATGTGCTGGGCATCAACCATGTGATGGACATGCCCTTCAACGACCCCCGGGCACCCATCCCCCTCGGCTATGGCGACATCTTCCGCCAGACTGAGGAGGAATATTCCCGCTGGAATTTCGACGTGGCCGATACCGACCTGCTCTTGCGCCATTTCAACGAGGCCGAGGCCGAATGCATCCGCATCCTCGAGGCCCCCGCGACCGATCCGCGCAACGGACGTCGCATCGTCATGGCGCATCCCGCCTATGACCAGTGCATCAAGGCCAGCCACATCTTCAACCTGCTCGACGCCCGGGGCGTGATCTCTCCGACCGAGCGGCAGGCCTATATCGGGCGGGTGCGCGCGCTGGCGAAGGCCTGCGCCGATGCCTACCTTTCCACCCCCGCCGGAGGGGCCGCGGCATGATCCGGGGCCGCGTCGTCGGGCTGGTGCTGGTGCTGAGCGCGATGGTCGCGGGCGGCGCGATGTACTGGCTGCAGGTCTACGCCTTCTACGACACGCCCACCGAGGCCGAGGCCGCGCTTGCCCTTGGCGGGGTGCCGCTGGCGGGGTCGCGGCTGGAGGCGATCGATTCCGGCTCCTCTCCGATCCGTTTCCGCGCCTGCTTCCGGCTGGAAGGCGAGGCGCTGGCCGACGCGCTGGCGGCCCCGGCCCATCCCGATCCGACACCGCTGAATGCGCCCTACTGGTTCGAGTGCTTCGAGGCTGTGCAGATCGGTGCCGATCTGCAAAGCGGGGCGGCGCGTGCCGTGATGGCCACGCGCGACATCGCCGACGGGGTGGACCGGGTTCTCGCCGTCTATCCCGACGGGCGCGCCTTTGCCTGGCACCAGCTCAACGAAACCTGGAGGGACTAGGCCATGCCCGACCTTCTGCTGGAACTCTTCTCCGAGGAAATCCCGGCCCGGATGCAGGCCCGCGCGGCCGATGACCTGTGCCGCCTTGTCACGGCCGGGCTGGCCGAGGCCGGGCTGCCCCATGGCGCGGCCCGCAGCATGGTCACGCCGCGGCGTCTGGTTCTGGCGGTGGAGGGGCTGGCCCCCCGCGCGCCCGAGCGCCGGGAAGAGCGCAAGGGCCCAAGGGTGGATGCGCCCGAGGCGGCCCTTCAGGGCTTTCTCCGCGCCACCGGCCTTGCCGCCGAGGATCTGGAGCGCCGCGAGGATCGCAAGGGTGCGGTCTGGTTCGCGACGCTGACGGTGCCGGGGCGGGCTGCGCCCGAGATCGTGGCCGATGTGGTGGCGGGAACATTGCGCGCCTTCCCCTGGCCCAAGTCCATGCGCTGGGGGGCGGGCAGCCTGCGCTGGGTGCGTCCGCTCTCCTCGATCCTGTGCCTGCTGAGCGACGAGACCGGCGCGGAGGTGGTGCCGCTGGAGATCGACGGCATCCGGGCGGGCGCGGTGACGCGCGGCCATCGTTTCATGGCCCCCAATGCGTTTTCCGTAACCGGACTGGATGATTACACCGCAAAGTTGAAGCGCGCGCATGTCCTGCTCGACCCCGAGGAGCGGGCCGCGCGCATCCTCAACGATGCCCGCGCGCTGGCCTTTGCCCGGGGGCTGGAGCTGATCGAGGACCGGGGGCTGCTGGCCGAGGTGGCGGGCCTTGTGGAATGGCCGGTGGCACTGCTCGGAGAGATCGGGCCCGAGTTTCGCGACCTGCCCGCCGAAGTGCTTCAGACCTCCATGCGGGAGCACCAGAAGTTCTTTTCGCTGCGGACACCGGGGACGGGGCGCATCGGGCATTTCGTCACCATCGCCAATGTCGAGACCGCCGATGCCGGGGCCACCATCCTTGCCGGCAACGGCAAGGTGCTGCGCGCAAGGCTTTCAGATGCGAAATTTTTCTGGGAGAATGACTTGCGGGTCATATCGAATGCAGGGCTCGAAGGCATGGCCGAGGGGCTGGCGGCGGTTACCTTCCATGGCAGGCTGGGCAGTCAGGCCGACCGCGTGGCCCGCATCGCCGCCCTTGCCGCCGAGATCGCGCCCATGGTCGGGGCCGATGCGCCCGAGGCCGCGCTTGCGGCCCGGGTGGCCAAGGCGGACCTGCGCTCGGAGATGGTGGGGGAATTCCCCGAATTGCAGGGCATCATGGGCATGCATTACGCCCGCGCGCAGGGCCTGTCCGACGCCGTGGCGCTGGCCTGCCGGGAGCATTACCAGCCGCTGGGCCCCTCGGACAGCGTGCCCACGGCCCCCGTCTCGGTGGCCGTGGCGCTGGCCGACAAGCTCGACACGCTGACCGGATTCTGGGCCATCGACGAGAAGCCCACCGGGAGCAAGGACCCCTACGCGCTGCGCCGGGCAGCGTTGGGGGTGATCCGGCTGGTGCTGGGGAATGGGGTGCGGGTTGGGCTTAGGATGGCCACTGTAATCCCGATGATGGGTCACCTTGTTTCTCTGTTGACCGAAGGCCGAGGTGCCAATGCCAGAGAGATTATCGACGCATTGAACAGTCTTGGGTTTGGAGCTGCCGCCGGTCAGGTTCGCAAGACCATTGAAGACTCTGCGCCTGCGCTTGGAGCCGAGCTGACTAGTGTTGCCGTCGATCAAGCAATGGAAAGATGTGACGACCTCCTCTCCTTCCTCCACGACCGCCTCAAGGTCCATCTCCGCGAGCAGGGCATCCGCCATGACGTCATCGACGCCTGCCTTGCGATGCCCGGCAACGACGACCTTTCCCTGCTGGTGATGCGGGCCGAGGCGCTGGCCGCCTTCCTTGCCACCGACGATGGCGAGAACCTTGTTCAGGGCTTCAGGCGGTGCAACAATATCCTTGTGCAGGCCGAGGAAAAGGATGGGGTTTCCTATGAGCTGGACCCCGACCCCCGCTTTGCCGACCACCCCGCCGAGCACGCGCTTTTCGCGGCCCTCGATGCCGCAGATGTCGCCATCCCCCCGGCCTTGCAGGCCGAGGATTTCGCC
>JAFIEC010000092.1 GCA_020832725.1 Paracoccaceae bacterium
CCTGGGAGATGCCGTAGAGCACGAAGCGGTCCAGGCCGGCGGCTGTCACCACGGCGGAGAGATCGGCGACCGCCGCATCGAGTGACAGATCATCGACGTCATGGGCGGACAGGCCGTTGCCGCGCTGATCATGGCGCCACAGCGTGAAACTTCGGCCCATCTCGTCCAGGATCGGGCGCCATATCGGGCTGTGCCAGTCATGTTCCAGATGGGTCAGCCAGTGACCCGCGCGGACCAGGGGCGGACCGCTGCCCGACCGCGCATAGGCGAGGCGGACCCCGTCGCGACTGCGCCACATGCCGATCCGTTGCCGCGCATCGGCGGGCTGGGCCGCGTTGGCCGAGGGTTCCGGCCCGATCCGCTCGACCTCACCGACAAAACGAAAGCCGCGGCGCGGGACGGTGCGGATCCACTCCTGTCGCCGTCCGTCATCACCGATGGCCGCACGTGCCGCGCTGATGCGGGCGCTGACCGTGACGTCGGACACGATCCGCCCGCCCCAGACCTCGGACATGAGCTGGTCATGGCTGACCAGCCGGTCGGCATGTCGCACCAGCAGCAGCAGGATGTCGAACACCTGCGGCTCGACATGGACGGTTGCACCCTCCACCTCGAGCGTGTGGCTGTCCGGGCACAGCGTGCAGGCACCGAAACGATACTTCATGCGGGCATAATATCACATCGCGGTGACCTGACACGCCGAAACCGGGGGAGGCCGAACCGCTCATGCAGAATCTCAAGCCATTCGAAAGCTCCCGGCAAGGCTTTCTTCAAGCGATGCTGCATGGCCTGCGCCACAGTCGCCGCATGAAGTAGACGACTGGAGGACATGCGATGACCCACCACGCCCATCCCGACATTCGCCGCGCCGCCGACGGCACGATCGATTTCGCCTACTACGACTGCCGGGCGCGCGGGTTGCGCGGCGCGGCCATCGTGCACGCGCCGTCTCATCTGGCAACGCGTATGCGCCGAATACTGGACGTGACTGGCCGGATTGCGGCGGCCATCCGGTCCGTGATGACGATCCCTGCGAGCACGCGCCACGCGCGGAATGGCAGGCTCCGGGGGAGCGATCCGCGCTGCGGGTGAGACACGCAAGCCCCGACCCTGTGTCTCGGCAAGGCATTCTCCAACTGCCGAGGGACGGGGTTTCCCATAACGGATGTCATCGTGGCCGGATGGCGGTAGACTTTCGCCAAGTCCGCGAGGCAGCACCATCGCGCGCTTCAGGCGCAATGGGCCTACATGGCCTGCGGTCGCGCGGCGGGCGCGGGGACGGTGCGCAGATGCTGAAGGAGGCGCGACAGAGGGACAGTGAGTGACACGGGGCTTCTCTTGCATCAAGAATCAGGACACTTCACCCTTGGTTAAACCGGCAGGCGAAAGGGATGCCGATGCTGACTTTCCATCACGCGCCATTGTCCCGCTCGGGCCGGGTGCACTGGCTGCTGCATGAACTCGATGTACCGTTCGAGATGGTGCGCTGCGACATTCCCCGGCGCGATGGCACCGGCGCGCGCGACCCGCGCAATCCCCATCCCGAGGGCAAGGTCCCGGCGCTGGAGCATGACGGCGCGCTGATCACCGAGACTGCGGCGATCCTGCTCTACCTCACCGACCTCTTCCCCGAGCGTCGCCTCGGCGTCGCGCCAGGCGAGCCGGGGCGCGGCGCTTATCTGACCTGGCTGTTCTGGTATGCCGGCGTGGTGGAGCCGGTCTATCTCGCCGCAGCTCTGGGCGTGGCCGACCATCCGGTCGCCCGGGCGAGCTTTCGTGGCCCCGAGGCCGTCGCCGCCCGGCTGATCGCCGCGCTTGAGGGGCGCGACTGGCTGATGGGCGAGCGCTTCACAGCGGCCGATATCCTGCTCTGCTCACCCTACCTCTACTTTCCCGACGCCACGCCCGATCACCCGGCCGTGCGCGGCTGGATCGCCCGCTGCACCGCTCGCCCGGCCTATCAGGCATCGCTCGAGCGGGATTGAGGCTTTGGTGACAATGCCGTACCTCGCTATCCTTGTCCGGCATCCGCACCCCATGCCCGAGAGGCTGGCATCACCTGCAGGATCGGGCCATATGTCCCGGCCAGACCATGGCACGCCCCCGCCAGCAAGGTCATCCCGGCCGCATCGCATTGCAAAATTTAGAGGTTTTGAGATGAGAGAATTGTCCGCCACCATCGCGCAGCCGCACCACAGCAATCTGTTGCCGCGGATCGTCGGAATTGTGACCGGCGCGATCGTGGCGATTGCGTGCCTGCACGGCGGGGCCGTCGCGGCGCAGGAGGGCTTTCCCGTCAGCGAGCACCCCCTGCCCGAGGCGGGCCGGATGCAGCCCCATGATGCGGCACCCGAGGCGGGGATGATGCTTCTGCGCGCGCGCTCCGACCGCGACCCGGAAAGCCTGCGCCTGTTCGACTATCGCCGCGGCGAGGTTGTCGCGCAGGGCTTCCCGGTGATGGATTTCCGCGCAGCCTTTGCCTTCTCGGGGCGCGATGTGCCGCAGATCGTCTCGGGGATGGGCGCGGATTTCCCCGGCTGTATCAGTCCCGATGCCCGTTATCTTGCTGCCCTGTGGTCAGAGCCGCGCGGCGCGGTCCTGCGCATCTTCGACATGGAAGCGGGCGGGCAGGAGATCGCGCAGACCGCACCGCAATCGCGCCTGCCGCAAAGGGTGCTGTTCGAGCAGTCCGAGGCCGACGAGGTCACCTTTCTTGTGGCAGATACCGACGGGATCAACCGCATCACCCTGCGCCGGGGCGAGACGGGCCAGCCCTGGCAGATCGCCACCCGGCCGCTGCTGAGCTTTCCGGGCGATGGCGGCTTTGTCATCGGCAGCCTGCGCAGCACGCCCCAGGGGGACGGGCGGGCACTCAGCCTCATATCCTACCGCCGCGACAGCTTTTCGGGCGATCTTGTCTCGCGCGCCGGTCTCATGCGCGCCGGAGAGCAGCAGATGCGCTTCCTGTCGGTGCCGGGAGAGGTCCTGCTCCGCGATCTTGTCTATCTGCCGCATCTCGACACGATGGTCATGGCCGGAGACGGGATGATGGGCGTCGCCCTGCTCGATGAACATGCAGGCGCGCGCGATCCGGACAGGCGGGTCGAATGGGCCCGCACCGACACGCGGGAGCCGCAGCTCCATTATCTGCCCGGGCGCGATCTGGTGCTGCAGAGCGATGCGCGTCGCATTATCGCGTTTCGGGGCGAGGCGCTGCTCGACTGGCTGGACGACCCGCGTTCCGCGCCGGAAACCGCCCCCATGGGCCGGCTGGTGGACCGCTGGGACCCGGCAAACTTTGCCACCCTTGTGGCGGGCGGGCTGGATGTGGGCGAGGCGCTGCTGGGTCTGCATGTCCTTGACAAGACGCAAGGGGCGGAACGGCTGCTGGTGCTGCCGATCACGTCACGCAATCGGCCCTCCGACAGTCGGCGGGTGATGGAGATCGACCTTGCCGCCATGCTGGAGGCCGCCGGGCTTGGGCTGCACGCGCCCGCGCCGTTGCCCTCGGATGCCCGGTTCCAGCGTCTCGATTTCGAACAGGCCGCGATCCTGCCCCTGCCCGCAGGCACTTCGCCCGACAACCATGCCACAAGCATCGACGGGCGGTTCTACAGCTTCGACATTCTCGCGCCCGATGGCACATTGCAGGCAACCCGGGTGGTGGATGCCCACAGCCTTGACTGGTGGGACAGCGAACACCCGCTCTCAGCCGCGACCGGCTACGTCCCCGGCGACGAGGCGTTCTTTTTCCTGCGCCCGGCCGAGGAACGTCGGCTGTTCCGCCGCCAGGCGGGGGTGGAGATCGTGCTTCTCGATGCGCAGACCGGCGCGCAGCGCCAGCGGGCGTTCTTCGCCTGCTCCGACATCTACCTGGAAGACAGCGAGCCCCCCTATCGCTGCGGAGACTTCGAATTTCCCGACCATGTGCGCATGCGCTATGACCACGGGCGGGCTGCGATCGATGCGCAGGCGCGGTTCTACGCGCGGGGACAGGAGGCAAGCCCACCCGGCCGGGACAACCGGCATATCATGCGCGAGTTGTACATTCACCCCCGCACCCTTGCACTGATGCCGCGCGCGGGCCTGGCCGCCCCGGATATCGAATTGCCGAATGTCCTGTCCCTGGTGCAGATCACGGGCGATCCCGGAGAGGCCGGGGGGGTTCTCACCATCCGCGACCTCGAAGGCCGCTTCGGGGCGGCGCGCGTCACCCTGCCCCGCGAGGTGCCGCGCCTTGGCTATGGCGCCTCGGGTTTCGGCGATTTCCCCGCGCATCAGGAGGGGATCGCGCTGCTGCGGCCCCGAGGGGCAGGCGATGACACAGCCGCGATCCTTGTCGATCTGGAAAGCGGGGCCTCATGCGAGTTGCGCGACGCATCGGGCGCGCCGATCCAGGCGAGGGAGCTTCTGTCGCGCAGCGGCGATACGCTGCTGGCAGATGTGAGGGGCGGCGTTCTGGTCTACGATCTGGCGCGCCGCGAGGTGCGCCACCAGATCGAGACCGGGCTTGGCCCCTACCGCGCGGGGCAGCTTCTGGAGGGGCACGGGCTGTGGATCGCGGCAGCCGCCTCGGGCAGCGGCAGGCTGGACCGGCTGGTTGTGCTGGATTACGTCGCAGGCCGCGCCGACATCAGCGAGATCCGGCCATTCGGGATGCAAAGCGGCCAGCCCCCTGACCTTCTGTCCGGGCTGGTCGCGGACATGCAGGCCCCCGGCCTGCGCGCCATCGGGGCGGATGCCCCGGTGATCCCCAGCGGCCCGGGCTTTGGCGTGCAGGATGCGCGCCTCGACGGCACCTTCGGCATTGACCCTTTCAATGGGACCATCCTGCGCCTTGTCCCGTCAGGCGACGGGGTCGAGGTGCTCCGGCCCGTGACCCGGCCTCTCGATATCGGCATGCGGACATGCGGCAGATGGGAACTGTCCGGTGGTCAGGGTGTCATCGGCGCGTTCGACGCCCCCATCTCCTTGCGCCACGGGCCGGAGGGGGGCGGGGCACTGGTGCCGATCATCACCGCCGCCCCGCCCCGGTTCACGTTTCGGAGCAATCTGTTGGTGGTCGAGATGGAGGAATATCAGCGCCTTCGACTGCGGCGCGTCTCGGCCGAGGAATGCCACGCACGCTAGGGCAAGGGGGGGCCAAAACGGGAGAGCCCGCGATCCGAGCCTTGACCGGGCTGGGGATTGCTGCGACGCTGTGCGAACACTTGTTCGATATCCGGAATCCCGATGCCCTACCATCTCTGGAGCGACCTGACGGCGCCCGACCTGCGGGCGTCTGTCGATGACCGCACCGTCGCGCTGGTTCCGGTCGGCGCGACGGAACAGCATGGTCCGCATCTGCCGCTCAACACCGATGCGGTGCTGGCCGAGGGCATGGCGCTTGAGGCGGCGTGCCGGGTCGAGCAGGCACGGGTGCTGGTGCTTCCGACAATCGCCGTGGGCAAGTCGGACGAACACGGGGGCTTCCCCGGGGTCCTTACGCTGGATGCACCGACCCTGCAGGCGGTCCTGATGCAGATCGGGCGCAGCGTCGCGCGTTCCGGGGTTCGGCGTCTGGTGTTCCTGAATGCGCATGGCGGCAACGTGCCCGTCCTGCAGATCGCGATCAGGGCGCTGCGGATCGAAGAGCGGATGTTCTGCGTCAGCGCCGGCTGGATGAGCATGGGCTATCCCGAAGGCCTCGTTCCCGCCGAGGAGGCGCGTGACGGCATCCATGCCGGGCTGGTCGAGACGGCGGCGATGCTGCATTTCCGCCCCGATCTCGTGAAGATGGAACTGGCACAGGATTTCGTGCCGTCCTCGCGCGGGGTTGCGCAGGACAACAATATCCTGCGGCTGCTGGGTCCGGTGTCTTCGGGCTGGATGATGCGCGACCTGCACCCCGAGGGTGCCGCGGGCAACGCCATTGCGGCGACCGCCGAGGCCGGAAGGCGCATCGTGGAGCATGCAGCGACCCGCTATGCCACCCTTCTGGAAGAAGTCGCGCGCCACGAGATCCCTTTCGGCGGGGACGTGGCATGAACCTGCGGGCACAGGATGGGAGCGAGGCTCTGTGGCTGGAAAACGCCCGGGTTCCCGAGGCGCTCGTCCAGGGCCTTTCGGTGCGCGGGCATGACCACCGGACAGGGCTGGCGATCACGGATATCGGCATCGCCACAGACGGGACCTTTACCTCCGACCCGACGGGCGCGCGCCGGATCGATCTGGCGGGCCGGATCGTGCTGCCGACCTTCATCGATTCCCATGTCCATCTGGACAAGGCCTATATCGTGCGGCGCACCGGAATTCCCGCCGGAGGATTGCTTGATGCGGTCCGGCTGTCCGGGGCAGATGCGCCGAACTGGACCATCGACGATCTGCTGGCGCGGATGGAACGGGCCCTGTCGCGCGCCCATGCCAACGGCACCTCGGCGCTGCGCACCCATCTCGACACGCCGGTCCTGCCCTCCGAAAGCCCGGCATGGCACGCCTTCGACCGGCTGCGGACGCAGTGGCGCGGCCGGGTCGAGATGCAGGCCGTTGCCCTGATGGCGCTGGAGCGGATCGACGATGCCGCCGATTATGCCGAGCGCTGCCGCCAGATCGCGGAACGGCGCGGCATTCTCGGGGCGTTCATCGCCCCCGGCATGGCAACGCCAGAGCGGCTGGACAATCTGTTCGAGGCGGCGGGGCGGTATGGCCTCGATGTGGATTTCCACGTCGACGAGACACTCAACCCCGAGGCACGCGGGCTTGACCTCATCTGCGAAAGCCTGGAGCGCACGGGTTTCGCCGGGCGCGTGATGGCCGGGCATTGCTGTTCGCTGGGCACGATGCCGCCTGCGGACCGGGACAGGATCATCGCGATGACACAGCGCGCGGGCGTGCATGTCGTGGCGCTGCCCACCTCCAACCTCTTCCTGCAGGACCGCCAGCCCCTTGCCACCCCCCTGCGGCGCGGGATCACCGCCGTCCGTGAGTTGCGCGCCGCAGGCGCCTCGGTGCATTTCGCCTCGGACAACGTGCAGGATCCGTTCTTTCCCTATGGCGATTTCGACATGCTGGACATCTTTCGCACGGCCGTGCAGGTCGCGCATCTTGATGACGATGTCGGCGGTTGGATCGCCGCGCAATTCGACAACGGCGCGCGCGCCTGCGGCCTTGCCGATCACGGACGTCTGTCCGCAGGCCACCCCGCCGATGCCATCATCCTCGAGGCGCGGGACCTGTATGACCTGATGAGCCGCCACCACGGCGCGCGCGTCGTCCTGCGCCGGGGGATCGCGCTGCCGCCCGCGCCGACCGCCCTGCCCGCCTTTCCAGCCCCGGAGTTTGCATGACCGCCAATATTGCCGCCGCAAAGGCCGCGCTGAGTGATCTCGACCTGGACGACGATCCGAAGACGGTGCTTCAGAAAAGCCGGGATTTCTACTGGTACAGCCCGATCCTCAAGGATCAGCTGCAGCATGTGCGGGCCGATCTGGTGATCGCACCGCGCAATGTCGAGGAGGTGCGTCGCATCCTCGCCACCTGCTGGAAGCACGATGTGCCGGTCACGACCCGTGGCGCGGGAACCGGGAATTACGGGCAGGCGATGCCGCTGTCGGGCGGGGTGGTGCTGCACATGAAGCATCTCAACCGCCTGCTGGCGATCAACGAGGATCATTTCGTCGCCGAAGGCGGGGCGGTGATCGAGCAGATCGAGCATGCGCTTCGGGCCGAGGGCAAGGAGCTGCGCCTCTTTCCCTCGACGACCAGCTCGGCGACGATCGCGGGCTTTGTCGCCGGAGGCTCCAGCGGTGTCGGCGCGATCCGCTGGGGTGGCCTGCGCAACCCGGCCAATATCCGGCGTCTGCGGCTTGTGACGATGGAGGAAGAGCCGCAGATCGTCGATCTGGTCGGCCCCGGCGAGATCAGCAAGGCCGCCCATGCCTATGGCGTCAACGGCGTCATCGTCGAGGTAGAGATGCCCTGCGATCCCGCCATCGACTGGGTCGACACGATCCTCGGCGTGACCACATTCGAGCGGGCCTGCGAACTGGCCCTGCTGGTGGGCAACGACGACACGATCTGCAAACGGATGCTGTCGAGCTTCGAGGCCCCGATCCCGGCCCTCTACTTCCTGCGCCACCGCCCTTTCCTCGAGGCCAGCGAGGCAGTGCTGGCCGTCACCGTCTCACGCGAGACATTGCCACGCCTGCTCGAGGTCGTGGACGGGTTCGAGGGGGCCAGTCTCCGCCTGCGCTACGACCGCCTGCCCGAGGGGGCGAACCTCTCGGCCGCCTACGAGCTTGCCTGGAACCATACCACCCTGCGCGCGCTGCGTGTCGATCCGACGGTCACC
This sequence comes from Paracoccaceae bacterium, assembly GCA_020832725.1. Classification (GTDB taxonomy): domain Bacteria; phylum Pseudomonadota; class Alphaproteobacteria; order Rhodobacterales; family Rhodobacteraceae; genus JAFIEC01. The sequence goes on from JAFIEC010000092.1 coordinate 8,330, forward strand.
TATCTGCAGATGATGCTGCCCCCGGCCGAGATGTTCGACAAGATGCGCCGCATCAAGGAGCGCTTTGGCGACGAGTTGATGCTGCATTTCGAATTCACGCGCTATGACGGGGTGGTCTCGCCGGTCGGCCTGCCGATCGTGCGCTATACCTCCAGCGAGCGCCTGGAGGAGATCATCGCAATCTTCGAACAGGAGCTTGCCGTGGCGGTCTTCAACCCGCACCGTGTCACCCTGGAGGAAGGCGGC
>JAFIEC010000109.1 GCA_020832725.1 Paracoccaceae bacterium
GTCGGTTCGGGCGGGTGTCGAGGAAGCCCGCCGCGCCATGCTCGAGCGCCGGGCTGCCCATGACGAGTTGCGCCGCGCCGGCGAGGAGCGCCGCCGCCGCCTTGCTGCCATCGCGCGGGAGGCCGGTTCGTGGCAGGAGCGTCGCGCGGCGGCAGGCCGCAGGGTCGGCGAGTTGCAGACGCGCCGGCAGCAGGCCGAGCGTGACGTGCTGGATGCCCGCGCCGTCCCCCCGCGACTGGCCGAGGATCGGGCCCGACTCTCGCACGAAATCGATCGTGCCGAAGCGCGGGTTTCCGCCGCGTCCGAGGCGCTGGCGGCGGGCGAGGCGACGCTGCGGGCTGCCGCCGCCGAGGAGCGCGCCGCCGAAGCCGCTGCTGCAGAGGCACGAGAGGCCCGGGCGCGCGCCGAGGCCCTGGCCGAGGCTGCCACCGAACGTGCCGAGGCCGCAGCACAACGCATCCGGGACGAGCGCGATTGCAGCCCGGCCGAGCTTGCGGACGTGCTGGGCGGTCCGGAGGCGGCTGCAGATCCGGCGGTGCTCGAGACCGAGATCGGGCGGCTGCGTCGTCAACGCGAGGCGCTGGGTGCGGTCAACCTGCGTGCCGAGGAGGATGCCGGCGAAGTGGCCTCAGAGCTTGAGTCGCTGGAGCGCGAACAGGGCGAGCTTGGCGCGGCCATCGCCAAGCTGCGCGCGGGCATCTCCAGCCTCAATCGCGAGGGCCGGGAGCGGCTGCTTCTTGCCTTCGACAAGGTGAACGGCAATTTCACCACGCTGTTTCGGCACCTTTTCGGTGGCGGCGATGCCAATCTGGTGATGGTGGAATCCGACGACCCGCTGGAGGCAGGCCTCGAGATCATGTGCCAGCCGCCGGGCAAGAAGCTCTCGACCCTGTCGCTACTGTCGGGTGGCGAGCAGACGCTGACGGCTCTGGCGCTGATCTTTGCGGTCTTTCTGGCCAACCCGGCACCGATCTGCGTGCTGGACGAGGTCGACGCGCCGCTGGACGATGCCAATGTCACACGGTTCTGCGACATGCTGGACGAGATGGTCCGCCGCACCGAGACGCGGTTCCTGATCATCACCCACCATGCGATCACCATGGCCCGCATGGACCGGCTGTTCGGGGTCACCATGGGAGAGCTGGGCGTCAGTCAGCTTGTCTCGGTCGATCTGCGACGGGCCGAGGCAATGGTGGCCTGAGCCGCAAGCGGCCTGGCCCTGCGACGCTTCCCGTCAGTCGGCCAGCCCGTCCTCGTCGAGCAGGTGCCTGCCCCGGCGATCCTCGACCTCGATGATCCACAGATCCGGATCACGGGACCTCTGGCGCGCGAGTGCCGCGTCGACCTCGGCCTCCGGCCCTTCGGCCAGCACCATCCAGAGCCGGGCGCCCGTCATCGGATCAAAGCTGCGCTGAAAGGCGCGGGCGGCGCCATCAAGCGTGGCCAGCTTGACGATCACCGCACCAGCCGTCGCGTCGCCCCGGGCCACCAGATGCGCCGGAATGGCATGCCCTGCCAGCCGCGCAAGATAGGCGCGCACCCAGAAATCCGCAGTGAGCCGGGGGAGCATGGCGTGCCCCCTCAGCCGCCGTCACGGATGTCGAGGCCGATCTGGGTATAGCGCTCGGCCTCGTCGAGCCATCCGGGGCGCAGCTTGACGTTCAGGAACAGATGCACGCGGCGACCGAGAAATGCCTCCATCTCCTTTCGCGCGGCGATGCCGATGGCCTTGAGCGTCTCGCCCCCGGGGCCCAGTGCGATGCCGCGATGGCCCTCGCGCGCGACGTAGATGATCTGCTCGATACGCACGGAGCCGTCACGCCGCTCTTCCCAGCTCTCGGTCTCCACGGTCAGCTGATAGGGCAGTTCCTGATGCAGCCGCAGGGTCAGCTTTTCGCGGGTCATCTCGGCCACGATCAGCCGCAGCGGCAGATCGGCGATCTGGTCTTCGGGATAGAGCCAGGGGCCCTCGGGCAGCGCTTCGGCCAGCCAGTGCGCAGGGCGTCCACGCCCGATCCCTTTTCGGCCGAGATCATGAAGGTCGCGGCAAAGGGGCGGAGCGCGTTCATCTCGGCCGAAAGCGCCAGCAGGGTTTCGCGGCGCACCCGGTCGATCTTGTTGATGGCGAGGACAAGGCGCGCGCGGGGCGCCTGTGCCTCGAGCCTCTCGAGAATCGCCTTCACCCCGGCGGTGAGGCCGCGATGGGCCTCGATCATGAGGACGACGACATCGGCATCGGCCACACCCGCCCAGGCGGCGGCGATCATCGCCCGGTCAAGCCTGCGGCGGGGGCGGAACAGACCGGGCGTGTCGACGAAGACGATCTGTGCGGTGCCTTCCAGCGCCACCCCCCTGATGCGGGTTCGTGTGGTCTGCACCTTGTGGGTGACGATGGAGACCTTGGCCCCAACCATTCGGTTCAGCAGCGTGGACTTGCCCGCGTTCGGCTCTCCGATCAGGGCGACGAACCCGCAGCGGGTAGGGGTATCGGGGTCGCTCATTGTCGGGCCTCCTGCTCCAGCATGTCCAGAAGGCTCCGCGCGGCCTGTTGCTGGGCCTGCCGCTTGGAGGGTGCCCGGGCCCGGGTCGCGCGGCCATCCTCCAGCCGCGCCTCGATCTCGAACAGGGGGGCGTGGTCGGGACCGCTGCGGGCAACCTCCAGATAGTCGGGGGGGCGCTGGCCGCGGGCCTGGGCCCATTCCTGAAGGGCTGTCTTGGCGTCGCGGGTGTCACCCTCGACCGTGCCGATGCGCATGCCCCATAGCCGCAAGACGGCATCCCGGGCTGGGGCAAAGCCGCCATCCAGATAGATCGCGGCGATCAGGGCCGCCACCGCGGCGGCCAGCAGGGCGGCCTTGCGCCGCCCGCCCGAGAGCATCTCCGACCTTCCCAGCTTTAGCGCGGTGCCCAGATCGAGTTCGGTGGCGATCTCGGCCAGTGTCTCGCGGCGCACCAGGGCGTTCAGGCGTGGTGCAAGGGTCCCCTCGGCCGCGCCAGGGTCGGCCTTCAGAAGGGCCTCGGCAATCACCAGCCCCAGAACCCGATCGCCGAGAAACTCGAGCCGCTGGTTGCTGGGCCTGCGCGATCCCGCAAAGGAGGGATGGGTGAGCGCCTCGCGCAGGAGAGCGGGTTCGGCGAAATCGTGGCCCAGCCGGGTGGCAAGGGCAGCAAGATCGGCAGAGAGCCTGCCGCTCACTCCAGCCTCTCGAAAAAGCGGTCGCTCCGCCATGTCCAGAAGGCCAGCATGGAGCGGCCGGCCGAGGAGAAGATCACCCGGTCGGCCCGGCCGACAAGGTTCTCGAAGGGTACAAAGCCGACGCCGCCGACGGTCTGGGGAAAGCGCGAATCCTGGCTGTTGTCCCGGTTGTCGCCGATGAAGAAGTAGTGCCCCTCGGGCACGGTAAAGAGGGGCGTGTTCTCGGCAAAGACGCTGTCGATATCCAGCACGGTGTAGCTGCGCCCGCCAGGGAGCGTCTCTGTCCGGCGTTCCTTGAGGCAGATGTCGCCCACCCGGAGCGGCATGTTGGAGCAGCGCGGCAATCCGCCTGCCGGGCCCTGACGGTCAAAGACTTCCTCGAAATTGACAGCGGGTTCCTGCGTCAGAACCTCGCCGTTCAGCACCCCCTGGCCCGCGCGCATCTGCACCGTGTCGCCGGGCAGCCCGATCAGCCGCTTGATGAAGTCGTCGCCGGTCACCGGGTGCTTGAAG
>JAFIEC010000065.1 GCA_020832725.1 Paracoccaceae bacterium
CGTGCCGCCCCTCGGCAATGGCGCGGCAATGCTCGCACTGGCCGCAGGGTTCGGTGGTGGGCCCTCCGGTACCGTCCGGGCCGATGCAGTTCAGCCCCTTGGCGCTGATCCGCGCGGTGGAGGTCTTTCCGGTGCCGCGAATGCCCGTCATGATGAAGGCATGGGCAATGCGGTCGGCGGCAAAGGCATTGCGCAGGATGCGCACCATCGAGTCCTGACCGATCAGCTCGGCAAAGGTTTCGGGGCGATACTTGCGCGCCAGAACGCGATAGGGCTCTGCTGCGGTGTCGGACATCGGTCGGCGCCTGCGTTTCTGGAAATTGCCGCGGTTGATCGACCGGAGCCTAGGCCCCCAGCCCGGCCGCGTCCAGCGCCGCAGATGGACATGGGACGCAACAAGGAGCGACAGACAGTGCGGGATGGGTGAGAGGCTGGACAACGACCCAAGCGTGGCTCGTTACGGCTGCTTCCTTCCGGACCTGACCGGGTTGGCGAGGTGCCTGCCCGCGCCAACCTCTCAAGACACAAACTAGGCGATCCGGTCGCCGCCTGCAAGACCGGGGAGGCGGTTTGCGAATTGCCCTCCGGTCGGGGGAGTGGCACAACCCCGCTGCGGGCGCGCCAGGTGCGGTCGCGGCAGGTACCAGCACGGCCACCAGCAGCGGAGAGGACCATGCGCGACGCCGAATGTGTCACCTTCGGAGGCGGCGGGGGGAGCGGGCCCGCCGATGATGGGCTCGACCGTGCCGCGCATCTGCGGACCGACCCCGCGCAGCTCTCGGCGCTGGCCGATGCCGCCGACGCGCGCCATCTGCCCCTGTGGCGCGGCAAGCCCCTGCTGGACATGGAGGCGGGCAGCCTCGCCTTTCTGCCCCCTCGTCACCCGACACTTGCCGAGGCGGCAGAGGCGCCGGTGTTTCTGGGCCTGTCGGGATCACAGGCGCATTTCGCATCCGACATCTCCGCCTGGGAGCCGGGCGAAGTGGACATGGCCGCCGTAGGCGGGTTTTCCGACCACAGCGCCCAGTCCCACCCTGCGGCGCCGGGCATGGCCTTTCGGGACCTGCGCGGCGTGATGACCACGCTTGCACCGGGAGAGGCCAGCCTGGCCGCGACCGCGCGGGCACTGCTGGGCTGGCACGCCACCCACCGATTCTGCGCCCGCTGCGGTGCCCCCAGCCAGCCCGGGCAGGGCGGCTGGGTGCGCGATTGCCCGGCCTGCGGGGCGCGGCATTTCCCGCGCACCGATCCGGTGGCGATCATGCTTGTGGTGCGCGGGAACCATGTGCTGCTGGGTCGCTCTCCGGGCTGGCCCGAGGGGATGTATTCGCTGCTGGCGGGCTTCATCGAGCCGGGAGAGACGCTGGAGACCGCCGTTCGCCGCGAGGTGGCCGAGGAAGCGGGCGTGCAGGTGGGCGCGGTGCGCTATCTGACCAGCCAGCCTTGGCCCTTTCCCGCCTCGCTGATGCTGGGCTGCCATGCAGAGGCGCTTTCGGACGAGATCGTACGGGACGCCGAGGAGCTGGAAGATGCGCGCTGGGTCTCACGCGAGGAGCTGGCGCAGGCGTTCCGCGGGGCGAATCCGCTGATCCGGCCGGGGCGGCCCGGAGCGGTGGCCCAGTTCCTGCTGCGCCACTGGCTGGAAGACACGCTGGGCTGACACGGCGTCCGGGACCGGGCACCGGAACAATCGGGAGAGCGACCTATGCTGCTTGAGACACGCGACATCGCCGAGGGGCCCATAGACAAGGTCTTTGCGGCCTTCGCCGATTTCGACGCTCACGAGCGCGAAGCGCTGAAGGCCGGGGCCGAGGTGGTGCGCGGCGATACCCTGGCCGCGCCCGGCGTCGGGATGATCTGGCACGCGCGCTTCATGTTCCGGGGCAAGATGCGCAAGGTCGATCTTGAACTGGTGGAATTCTTCGCCCCCGGCCGGATCGTGGTGACCGGCCAGAGCGTGAACCTCGACATCGTGTCGCGCACGGAATTCGCCGCCGTCGCTCCGGGGCGGACGCAGGTGACCGTACGCCTCGATGTCACTCCGCGCACGCTGGCGGCGCGGGTGGTGCTGCAATCTGCGCGACTGGCGCGCGGACGGATCCAGCGGCGCATGGGCAAGCGGTTGCGCAAGTTCCTCCGCTCCCGCGGTTTTGCCCGCTAGCCAGCCCGTCCGCCCGCCAGCGCCATGACCAGCCGCGCGCGCGCCTCAGGCATCTCGGGCGCGCCCGGCCCTGCGGCAAAGGCTCGCGCCAGGAAATGGCCCGTCAGCCGCGCCGCATCCGCCGCCGCCGTGCCGTCCGCCGCTCCCCCTTCCAGCAGGAACCCCGGCAGCGGCAACAGGCGCGTCGCCCAATCCCCCGCAGCCGCAGCCGACACCGCCCGGCCCGAGCGTGGCGAGACCCAGACCAGCCCCTCGGTCGCCCCGCTGAGCGCGCAGCTGTGCAGATCGAGGCCATAGCCCATCTGGTCGAGCAGCCCCATTTCCCAGCGCAGGTAGTCGGCGGCCCAGCCCTCCGCCCCCTCCATCCGGTCAAGCAGAGCGGAGGTGGAGGCCCAGATCTCGGGCTGCGGCACCCGCTCGGGCAGGGCCCGCAGCAGCAGGGCGCAGACGGCGTTCAGCCCCAGAAGCCCCCCGCGCGAGGCCATCAGACCCGCGCGGACCCGAGCAGGCTCGGTGCGGAAGGTGCCGATATGCTCGTCAAGGCGCGCCCGCCATTCCAGCGAAAGCTCGTTACCCGGCTGCAGCTCGGGCGCGCGGGCCCGGGACGCCCCCCCCGGAAGCACACCGGCATGCAGCCCGCGCGCAGCCGTGAGCACCGACAGGATCGCCGCGCTTTCACCGTGCTTCCGCACGCCCAGAAGGATGCCCCGGTCCTGCCATTCCATGCTCTCTTCTGCGCGCGGGACAGGCCCGGGCGCAAGCGGCCTGCATCGACAGCGCCGCACGATCCTTCGGCAGGCTCTGCCCGGAATCGCGCAGCCGACCAACGGCACCGCCCAGATAACGGGCAGATGGCAAAGGCATGCCGCGCGAGACACTGGACAGATGGGCGTGGAACCACTTTCGTGTCTGTGATTGGGCGGAAATCGATTCCACCAAGGAGGCCTGCAATGCACGCTCGTTCCAATCTTACCCGCCGCGGTGCGCTTGGCGCGGCGGCCCTGGGCTGCGCCCTCGCGCTCGCTCCGCTGACCGCAACGGCGCAGACCGATATCCGTTTCACCCTCGACTGGAACTTCGAAGGGCCCGCCGCCGGCTTCTTCCTGGCGATCGACAACGGGCATTTCGCCGCCGAGGGCCTCAACGTCACCATCGACACCGGCGCAGGCTCGCGCGAGTCGATCCCCCGGGTGGCGACCGGCACCTACCCGATGGGGTTTGGTGACATCAATGCGCTGGCCAAGTTCCTGGACGAGGACCCGTCGCAGAAGATCACGGCGGTGATGGTCATCTACGATGTGCCGCCTTTCGCCATCATCGGCCGCGCCAGTCGCGGCATCACCCCCGATCCGATGTCGCTTGAGGGCAAGGTGCTTGGCGCGCCGCCCACCGATGGCGCCTTTGGCCAATGGCCCGCATTCGTGGACGTGACCGGCCTCGACACCTCCACCATGACGATCGAAAGCGTCGGCTTTCCCGTGCGCGAACCGATGCTGGCACAGGGGCAGGTCGATGCCATCTTCGGATTCTCGTTCTCGTCGGTGCTGAACCTCAAGGCCCAGGGCATTCCCGAGGACGACATCGTGCCGATCCTGATGGTGGAGAACGGTCTCGATCTCTATGGCAACGCGATCATGGTCAACACGGACTTCGCAGAGTCCAACCCCGAAGCCGTGCGCGGATTCCTGCGGGCACTGGGCCGCGGCTTCGCCGATGCCGTGGCAGACCCCGGGGCCGGTGTCGCCGCAGTGATGCGGCGCAACCAGATCCTGACCCGCGAGATAGAGCTGGAACGGCTGGGCATGGCGATCGACATGAACATCCGCACGCCCTGGGTACAGGAAAACGGCCTGGGCGGCATCGACGAGGAACGCATGGCCCGCGCCATGGAGCAGTTGACCATCTCGATGGAGCTGAAGGGAAACGTGACCATCGACCGGCTGTTCGACGCAAGCTATCTTGCCCCCGCATCCGAGCGCATGCTCCCGTGATGCCCATGGGGCGGCCCCAGGCGGGGGCGCCCCCCCCGAGCCCCGGCCCACAAACCCCCCCCGCGCCCC
>JAFIEC010000119.1 GCA_020832725.1 Paracoccaceae bacterium
TCGGTGGCCGCCCGCCCCTCGGCCCGGCCTTCGGGTAGTGCGGCTCGATCAGCGCCAGCAACCGACCCCAGGGCACGACCGCGTCCATCTCCGCCAGGAACTGCTCGCGCCGCGTCACCTTCTTCTTCATCGCATCGCGCCGGCCGGGAATGGCGGGCTGTTTCGGCATCTGACGGGGCTCCTTGCAGGGATGCCGAAGTCTACCAGATCAGGCCAAAAGTGGCAGGTTTTTCAGACTCTCCTTAAGTCCTCTTCACTCAATACATCCCAGCGCAGCGCAACAATCATATGGTTTGGGATGTTTTGGCGGCGCGCGTTATCAAACGAGAATCTCAAGGATGGCACCGATGAAGACGTCCAACTGTCAAAGTCATAGTCAATATTGATGAAGCTCGACCAGTGGCCCCAGCCTCTGTCTCTCGGCGCGTCTTTATCGAACGGCGTAAATCCGTCCAAAGACAAAAACTCAGCTGTTGGAAAGTGGCTCGCTTCGCAATGCTCGCTGAAAAAACCAGGGAAATTTTTTGATAGCCAAGAGATACCGAGGTTTCGGTACCTGTTTCGCACGCATCGAACGCGTTCTTCTTTTACATGCTCGACGCCCATTATCGAGTATGGCCTTGATCGCCGTTTTGGAACACGGGTGGTCTTCGCAGGCTCATTGATCGCATTTGTGTAATCCAGCGACGATTCGTCGGTGAGAACAAACCCGACGCTCAAGCAGGTTGTTGAAGGTGTTAGCTGGGAAATATTGACAAGGAGAGAGGAAAACTCTTGTGGGAATTTGGCTGTGTATCGGACACCGGCGTATTTCTTAGCCTCGTTGGGGCGACGTATCCAACCGAGCGGCATTGTGCCTTCGGTGCCGTAAAGGCGTTGCTCCTTCAACCAGTCAATGTTCGAGCCGTCGCGAACCGGGGATCGTTCCCTATCCCAGCCGATCTTCTCAAGTCCCTCATATAAGGTCTCGATTTCATTTGGGCCGAAAATCTCACTGACCATGATACAACCAAGTCGGAGCGAAACACCCTCATCAAGTGCTGACTTCGCATTGATTTCAGAATCGCGCTTTAGGAAGTATTCCTTTTCTTCGCCATAGGGGTTGGGGATGATGTTGGGGTAGCGTGCGTGAAGCGGCCAAAGCATCTTGCGCGCGCGTTGCTTCCACTTGGGTACTGTTCTTTCCTCGGAGGAAGGTGTTTCCGCCTTCGCTACCCCTTCGGTTGTTTGCAGCTGCTGCTCATCATTCATACTATTTCTATAGTATAAAACGGCGGTTCTTCACAGGGGTAATAGGTCTTTCAAACCATACAACTGCTTGATCAATTTCGCAGGACGCGGCTCACTTTTCTTGCCGCGTCGTAGCATGACCAGCGACCTTCGATGTCCGGTGTGGGCTCCAAGCCGTCATAGGATATCTTGTGTCAGGTGGGGAACACTAGAGGAACAGCCGGTCAAGAACCGCCTCGGCCACGCCCTTGGCGCCCCAGGTCGCCGCCGGAAGCGCGAGATACAGAAGGCCGCGCCCCAGCACATCCAGCCCGATGGGCAATGTCGGCGCCATCTTCACCCGCTCGCGCAAGGCCAGCAGCGCCTGAAGCCGGGCCGGATCGCCCCGCTCGCCCGCGCGCAGCGCCTCCCATGCCGGAGAGATCGCCGCATCCAGCCGCGCCAGCCCCTCCGCCCGCGCGGCCGCGATCCGCCGCCCGATCCCGCGCAGCGGCAGCCAGACCGCAAACAATGCCAGCGCCAGCGTGGCGGCGAACGCGATCAGTGTCAGCCCGCTTATCGCGCCCTCGCCCAGCAGCATCAGCGGATAGGCCGCCAGAAGCGCCATGATCAGCAGCATCGGTCGCAGGGCGGCATTGGCGAAGGGGCGCAACCGGTAGACCGCCAGCACCTCGACCTGCGCGGCGTCGGCCCCCAGCGCCGAGAACAGCCGCGCATTGGCGACAAGGACAACGCCCGTCTGCATCATCAGCGCCCACAGGATCACCGTCAGGGCGGCAGGCAGGATCGTCGGGGCCAGGGGCAGCGGATCGGCCCCTGCCCAGAGGCCCAGCCAGGCATGAAGCACGCCGATCGCGGCCCCGGCCCCGGCATTCAGCGCCATGTCACGGCGCGGATAGCGCACCAGGGCCGACCGCAGGCGCGCGATGTCCCCGTCGGCCAGCGCCAACTGGCCGCGCAGCGCATCCAGATCGCGCAGCGCCGCGCGCGGGAGAACGCCCGCAAGGGACACGACCATGGCCAGCGACAGCGCAAAGAACAGCGCGGTGCCAAGCTGGCCCGCCTCTGCCGGATGCGGCGCGCCGGGAACGGCCAGCCCCGCCAGCGCATGGGCTCCAAGCACAACGCCCCCGATCAGCAGCCCGACCAGCGGTGCACGCGCCCTGCCCTCTCCGATGCGCACGGCCCAGAGGCGTGGCGCCTGTGCCCTTTCGGCCTGAGCCTGCAAGGCACCAGAGAGCGCCCGATCCGTCCGGGGTGTGTCTGCGGGCTGGCGGTTCGCTTCCATGCAGGGAGCCTAGCGCCGAACGCGCCGCGCAGAAAGGTCCCGCGCCGGGGCTTACCTCAGAGCGCTTCCATCACCGCGTCGGAGATCTCGAAATTGGCGGTGACGTTCTGGACGTCGTCGTCGTCCTCCAGCGCCTCGATCAGGCGCACCAGCTTCTGCGCGCCCTCGAGGTCAAGCTCGGTGGATGTGACGGGCCGCCAGACCAGGCGCGTCGTCTCGGATTCGCCAAGCTGTGCCTCCAGCGCCTGCGAGACGGCACCAAGGTCGGTGAAGTCGCACCATACGACATGCCCGTCCTCGCCCGATTCCACATCCTCGGCCCCGGCCTCGATGGCGGCCTCCAGCATCGTGTCGGCATCGCCCACGCTGGCGGGATAGATGATCTGGCCCTTGCGCTCGAACATGAAGGCGACCGAACCGGTCTCGCCCAGATTGCCGCCATGCTTGCCGAAGGTGGAGCGGATGTTGGAGGCGGTGCGGTTGCGGTTGTCGGTCATCGCCTCGACGATCACGGCCACGCCGCTGGGGCCATAGCCCTCATAGCGGATTTCCTCATAGGCATCGGCGTCGCCCCCGGTCGCCTTGCGGATGGCGCGCTCGATATTGTCCTTGGGCATGGAGTTGGCCTTGGCCTCCTTCACGGCAAGGCGCAGGCGGGGGTTCTTGTCCGGGTCCGGGTCGCCCATGCGGGCGGCGACGGTGATCTCCTTGGACAGCTTGGAGAACAGCTTGGAACGGGCCGCGTCCTGCCGGCCCTTGCGGTGCTGGATATTGGCCCATTTGGAATGCCCGGCCATCGGTTGCTCCGGTGTGAGGATTGCGAAATCGCGCCCTCTTAGCCCGGCCTCGTGCCGGGGGGCAAGGCCGATGGCCAGACGGGTGGCCCCTCAGGGGGTGAGGTCGAAGGGTGGCGACACGAAGTCGTGTACCCGCCCGGAGGCGTCGATCACCCGCACGGTGCCGACCGCGCGCAGCGCCTGTGCCGCGCCAAGCGCGGTGAATGCCTCCTCGACGACGAAACGCACCGGGTTGCGCCTCGGGTCCAGATCGACGCGGGCGGCCACCGCGTGGGGGCAGCCGATCAGCCGGACGGTCCAGCCCGAGGCATCCGCATCCGCTGCCTGCGCCCGCGTCGCGCGGCAGATCGTGCCGTCACGCATCGTCACCTCCAGCCGCTCGTCTGTCAGCAGGATTTCGCGCGGCTCGGCCGCCCCCGATGCGCCCGCGGGCACAAGTGCGGCGGCAAGGGCGGCGGCGGCAAGGGCGGATCGGGTGGCAAAGGACATGACGTCTCCTGTGGGTGTCGGACATCGGCGGGGTGGCAGCGGGTCAGGGAACCAGAGGCCACAGCAACGGTATCACGGCCGCCCCGAGAAACGCCAACAGGAAGTTGAGCGGCAGGCCCACGCGCATGAAGTCGGTGAAGCGATAGCCGCCCGGCCCATAGACCAGCG
>JAFIEC010000418.1 GCA_020832725.1 Paracoccaceae bacterium
CGAAGAGGGGCCGAATCAGGGCCGCATCACCGACAATATCGCCTCTGGCAAGGTGTTCGCGGATCTTGACATCGCGCCGCTGGACCCGGCGGTTGACCGCGCAATGGTCTGCGGGTCACTGGCGTTCAATCTGGATGTGAAGAAGATCCTCGAACAGGCCGGCCTGCGCGAAGGCGCCAATTCCGACCCGGCAGAATATGTCGTCGAAAAAGCCTTCGTGGACTGATCAAGCGATCACGGGCTGTGACAACCAGGCTTGAGGCCAGCAGGTGCTGGCCTTGAGGGCGTGACACCGATGCGCGGCGCGTCAACGCATCGCCGCTTCACCCCGACAGGGCTATCCGCGCGTCAATATGGTGCGCGACAGGGGCGGCGCCAAGCAGGCGCGCGCGCCCCCCGCGTGGCCTGCGTGCGTTGGGCATGATGCCATCCTGCGTCGTCGCGTGGCATCATGGCGATCTGACAATCAGAAATCCGGATCGCCCGGTTTCTGCCCGCATCTGGACCGCGCCTGCATCGGCTTCATGAAACATGCCAATGCTGCCGGGCTCCCTGTGCCCGGAGGCCACCATGCGCAATGGTGCTTGGCGCTGTATCCCACACCCCCGAAAGTTCATGGTCTGCACCCGCATCGACGGGTGCGGCCAACTGTCATGATCCTGTCATGTCGGGTCTTTATCCAGCGACTCATCGAAACGGCCCGACAGGGCGCAAACCACAGGAGCGTTTCATGCGCAGTTCCCTCAAGCTTTCGCTGACCGCATCGGCACTGGCCCTGGCCGCTGGTGCTGGCCAGGCCCAGAACATCGACCCGAACCTGCCTGTTTATGAAGCAGCATCGGGGGTTTCGGGCAATCTGACCTCGATCGGGTCGGATACGCTAAACAACCTGATGACGCTGTGGTCCGAAGGCTTCCGCAGCTTCTATCCGAATGTCGCAGTGCAGATTCAGGGCGCTGGCTCGGGCACCGCTCCGCCCGCTCTGGTCGAAGGCACTGCCCAGTTCGGCCCGATGTCGCGCCCGATGCGCGGCACTGAAATCGAGGAATTTGAAGCCCGCTACGGCTATGAGCCGCTGCCGATGCGCGGCGCGATTGACGCGCTGGGCGTGTTCGTGCACCGCGACAACCCGGTCGAATGCCTGAGCATGCAGGAAGTCGATGCGATCTTCTCCTCCACCCGCGCTGGCGGTGCGGATGAGGCCATCACCACCTGGGGTCAGGTTGGCCTGACCGGCGAATGGGCAGACCGCCCTGTTGCCATGTATGGTCGCAACTCGGCCTCGGGCACCTATGGCTATTTCCGCGAAGTGGCGCTGTTCGGCGGCGATTACAGCGCGGAAGTGCGCGAGCAGCCCGGTTCCTCGACCGTGATCCAGGGCGTTGCCGCCGACATCAATGGTATCGGTTATTCGGGTGTTGGTTACGGCACAGCAGACGTGAAGGCCATTGATATTCGTGGCGCGGACGGCAATTGCTACTCGCCGGTCGCAGAAGATGCAGCTTCGGGCAACTACCCGATTGCACGCTTCCTGTATATCTACATGAACGTGGACCCGAATGCCGAACTGGAACCGCTGCGCGCCGAATTTGTGCGCTATGTCTACAGCCAGCAGGGCCAGCAGGACGTTGTGCGCGCAGGTTTCTTCCCGCTGGTGAACTTCATCGCCGAGCAGGATCTGGAAGCTTTCGGCCTGAACTGAGCACTTGCCCAGAGCGGATGGGGCGGCCAGCACCGCCCCATCTCTTTTGCATATTTTCCTGATGGACACGCAATATGAGTGACAGCGCCCCGACCACCAGCGAACGCGGCATTGCGGCACGGCAACGGCGGATGACGACCCGCACCAGTGTCAAACTGGGCGAGAATATCGCGCAAGGGGTCATCACCGTTGGCGGGCTGATGGTGATCGTTGCGGTTCTGGGGATCATGGTATTCCTGTTCCGCGTGGTCATGCCGCTGATGGCAGGCGGCGAGTTGCAGGGCAATGTCCGCTACCAGCTTGATACCGAACAGGACGTCATCTGGATCAATGGCGACGAGTTTCAGACCCTGGGCATTGCAGTAGCCGCCGAAGGGCGGGTGATTACCTATCATATCCCCACCGGCACGGAAGTTTCGCGCGAGCAGTGGGATTTTCGCGGGGCCGGGGTGACGGCGGTTGCCGGCACCTTGCAGCGCGACCGCGTGGCCTTTGGCTTCGATGACGGGGTTGTCCGGTTTGCCACGCTTGGGGTTCAGACCGAAACGACAGCGCGGCGCAACATGCCAGGCGGGTTGATCGAGATTGATGCGCGCGACCGTATGCTGGATGGGCGCGTCTTCACCGAAGTTGGCACAGGCGATTTCAGAACGCTGTCGAGCGTGATTGAGCTTGGCGAAGGGCAGCAGATTTCAGACCTGCCGATCATCGCGATCGATTATCGCATCGGCGGCACGCGCGAGCGCCCGACAATTGCTTTCGCCACGGTTGACGCCGACAATCAGGTGCGGGTCAGCCAGTCGCGTGTGCAGATCAACATGATGACCGGGCAGGAAACGGTCACGACCACCACCACAGATTTGCCGCCGCTGGCAGGCTTGGCACCGGATGCGACAGTGACAAGTCTGCTGCTGTCGGGCACGGGGGATCGCGCCATTGTGGCCAGCGATGACGGCTATGTCTTCCGCTATGACCTGCGGGACATGAACAATCCGTCGCTGGCCGAAACGCGGCGTGTGGCCGATGAAGGGGTTGCGGTGACCGCGATGACCTTTCTTTCGGGCGAAGAGACCCTGATTGTCGGCACGGAAGATGGCGGGCTGAACGCGTTTTTCCGCCTTCAAACCGGCACGAGCGAGACGACTGATGGCCGCGAACTGGTGCGCGCCCGCACCCATGCGCCGATGCCCGCGTCCATTGTCGATCTCTCTGAAGCGCAGCGTCAGAAGGAATTTGTCGCCATCGATACGCAAGGCAATGTCTGGGTCTATCATTCGACCTCTGATCAGGTGCTGTTTCAACTGGCGCGCTCGGGCGATGTGACAACCGATTCCAGCGGCATGATCTTTCCGCGCTCGAACGGGGTGATGCTGGTCAGCCAGGGCGGCGAGGTCGAAGCCTGGCAATACACCCAGCGCCACCCCGAAGTCACGCTGGGGGTGCTGTTCGGCAAGATCTGGTATGAAGGCTATATGGAGCCGAGCTATGTCTGGCAATCCACCGCCGGCACCGATCTGGCAGAGCCGAAATATTCGCTTGTGCCCCTGATCTTCGGCACGTTCAAGGCTGCGTTCTATGCGATGATCTTTGCCGTACCGATTGCGCTGATGGCTGCGATCTACACGTCGGAATTCGTGGACAAGCGCGTGCGCGGCACCGTGAAGCCGATGATGGAGATGATGGAATCGCTGCCCACGGTGGTTCTGGGCTTCATTGCCGCGCTGGTGCTGGCCCCGCTGGTCGAGGAATGGATCGGCGCGGTGCTGCTGGGCTTCTTCGCGCTGCCGATGGGGCTGATGATCGGTGCCTTCGCCTGGCAGTCCCTGCCCGCGCAGACCGCGCTGAAATATGACGGTTTTCCGAAATTCGTGCTGATGGGTATGTCGATCCTTCTGACTGCATGGATCGCCGCGCGGCTTGGTGTCCCGCTGGAGCAGGCTTTGTTCTATGGCGATTTCAAGCAATGGACGACGGGGCGCATTGGCACAGGCACGCCGTTCATGTTCCTGATCCTGCTGCCGCTAAGCTATTTCCTGGCCGCCTGGGGTTTTCGCAAGCAATTCGGGCACCACTACCGCGACATTATTTCCGGCATGAATCGTTCGCGTGCGGGGATGGTCGATGCGGGCCGCTGGATGGCGCTGCTGGCAATCGCGATGGTGTTGTCCTTTGCGGTGGCATCACTGCTGACGATGATCGGCTATGACCCGCGCGGCAGCTTCATAGACAGCTATCAGCAACGCAACGCGCTGGTGGTGGGCTTCATCATGGCCTTTGCTGTCATCCCCAATATCTACACGCTGGCCGAAGACGCGCTGAATTCGGTGCCCGGCCATCTGCGCGCGGCCTCGCTGGCTTGCGGGGCAACACCGTGGCAGACCGCGCGCTGGGTGGTGTTGCCGACTGCCGCTTCGGGCGTGTTCTCGGCGGTGATGATGGGAATGGGGCGCGCGGTGGGCGAAACCATGATCGTGGTGATGGCTGCGGGCAATACGCCGATCATGGAGTGGAACATCTTTTCGGGGCTGCGCACGCTTTCGGCCAATATCGCGATCGAACTGCCAGAGGCGGTTAAGGATGGCACAAATTACCGCGTGCTGTTCCTGGCTGCGCTGACGCTCTTTATCATGACCTTTGTCATCAACACAGGCGCGGAGCTGATCCGCCAGCGCTTTCGCAAGCGTGCCTTCAATCTGTAATTTCGGGGCTTGGGAACAGACATGACCAGCTATAACCAACAACTCCCACCCGCATCCGGTGCCGCCGGGGTGGCCGCCGTCGCCACGAAAGATACCATCGCACCGCGTGCGCGCCGCCGCTATTCGGCCGATCTTTCGGCATTGGGTGAACCCGCGCTTTGGGGGTTTGGCGGCGCGCTGGCGCTGGGCATCATCATGATTGCGCTTTTCCTGATGGTGGTGCTGTATAACGGGGCCACGACCTTCTGGCCCAAACCCATCGACCAGGTAGAGCTGACCGATGGCAGCGTGATTGCGGGGGTTGAACGGCGCGGCACGATCTTCCGCCCCGATCTGCCGCGCCTGACCGAAGATCAGCGCGCCGAGGTCGAGGCCAATGACGGCTTCGCCTATCGCACCCTGTACCAGACTGCGAATTTCGACCTTTATGGCGATGATTTTCAGTGGGTCGCGGATTTCGAAACCGCCAATATCACGCAGCCCGAGGATTTCTACTATTTCGAACGCCAGACTTGGGGCGTGTTCGTCGGTCGCATTGCCAGCATGACCATTGACGGCCAGGAAATGGCGTATGACCCCGCAGTGCTGCGGCGCGAACAGCGCGCGGCGCGCGAGCGGTTCACCGAAATACGCAATCTGGAGCGCCGCGAGATTGGCGGGCTGAATTTTCAGATCGAACGCGAGCGTCTGAACCAGCGCCGCGCTGTGCTGCGCATGGGCGAGGATGGCGCCGCGCCAGTCGTGGCCGAGTCACAGGCGCGCATCGCCGAATTGCAGGCCGAATTTCAGGAGTTGCAGGCGCGTGTGAATGAAATCCGCAGCACCGACCGGCGCTATACTGTTACGCTGGAAGAGGTCGGCGGCCGCCAGATTGCCCCGGAAATCAGCCAGATCGTGCGCTATTATCCCGCTAACGCTATCGGCTTCTTCGACAAGCTCGGCATTTATGTGTCGCGCTGGTGGGAATTCGTCTCGGCCGAACCGCGAGAGGCCAACACGCAAGGCGGCGTGTTGCCCGCGATTTTCGGCACCGTGGCGATGACGCTGCTGATGGTTGTTTTCGTGGCGCCTTTCGGGGTGATCACGGCGCTATATCTGCGCGAATATGCCAAACAGGGGCGGATCACCTCTATTGTTCGCATTTCGGTCAACAATCTGGCCGGTGTTCCCAGTATTGTTTACGGTGTGTTTGGTCTGGGCTTCTTCGCCTACACAATGGGCGGCACGATTGACCAGCTATTCTACCCCGAAAACCTGCCCAACCCGACCTTCGGCAAGGGCGGTATCCTGTGGGCATCGCTGACGCTGGCGTTGCTGACCGTGCCGGTGGTGATCGTGGCCACCGAAGAAGCACTTGCCGCCGTGCCGCGTTCGATGCGCGAAGGCTCGCTGGCCTGCGGCGCGTCGAAATGGCAGACCATCCGCTATGTCGTGCTGCCCAAGGCGCTGCCGGGCATCATGACGGGGATGATCCTGGCGATGGCGCGCGGTGCGGGCGAAGTGGCGCCGCTGATGCTGGTGGGTGTGGTCAAGCTGGCCCCCGCCCTGCCGATTGACACGTTCTACCCCTTCATCCACCTTGATCGCAGCTTCATGCATCTGGGCTTTCATATCTTCGATGTGGGCTTCCAGTCGCGCAACTCGGAAGCAGGCAAGCCGATGGTCTTTGTCACCACGCTGCTGCTGCTGGCGCTGATTGTCACCATGAATGCCACTGCCATCATCATCCGCAACCGCCTGAAGCGCAAATACGCGACCGGCCAGTTCTGAGTTAGACCCATGAGCGAAACACTCGAATTTGAACCGACCGCCTATCACGTCAAGAAATCCAGCGAAGGCCCGGCGCTGGAGATCAAGGATTTCAACCTGTGGTATGGTGACACCCAGGCGCTGTTCAACAACAATCTGGAAATCCAGAAAGGGCAGGTGACAGCGCTGATCGGCCCGTCGGGCTGCGGCAAATCCACCTTGCTGCGGTGTCTGAACCGGATGAATGATCTGGTGGACGGGCTGAGGATCGAAGGCCAGATCACTGTTGACGGGTTCGACATCTACGCCAGAGGCGTCGATGTGATCGCGCTGCGCAAACGCATGGGCATGGTGTTCCAAAAGCCCAACCCCTTCGCGATGTCGATCTATGACAACATCACCTATCCGCTGCGCGTGGACGGGGTGACCAAGAAGTCGATCCTTGATGACACAGTCGAACATGCGCTGAGCAAGGCGGCGCTTTGGAAAGAGGCCAAGGATCGCCTGAACGAAAGCGCATTGGGGCTGTCTGGCGGCCAGCAACAGCGCCTGTGTATCGCTCGGGCCATTGCCTCTGACCCGGAAGTGCTGCTGATGGATGAACCCTGCTCTGCGCTTGACCCGATTGCCACTGCCCGGATCGAGGAACTGATCGAAGAGCTGAAGGGCAGCTATTCCATCGTGATGGTCACGCATTCGATGGCGCAGGCAGCGCGGGTTTCGGACAACACTGCCTTCATGTATCTGGGTCGGCTGATCGAATATGGCGATACCGACACGATCTTCACCAACCCGCAAAAAACGCGCACCAATGACTATGTGACCGGCCGGTTCGGCTGATCACCCCGGCGCCCCGACTGCCGGAACTGGCGGCAGGGGTGCCCCAGTCCTGAATTATTTCGTCATGCCGTGTCATGCCCCCGTATCATCCGCGGGCCGCCGCAGCGTGATGCCCCATGCTTCGGGCAATGCGCCGACAGCATGCATGCTACATGCAGCGCAAATTAGCAGCAAACAGAAGCGGGGTTGCCCAAATAAGCGGCAATCCCGCCCGAAACCCATGCGCTGCGCGCGCCCGGCCCGGTCTTTGATTGTAACCGGCCATGCGCGGCGAAATACAGCACGTGCTGATTATCGTGATCAGATGCATGCCCGACGGACTGATCCTGGCAGATGCTGCCCGCCGGACATGCGCAACAGGCTCGCTGCTGCGAGAAGGATATGGGGCGCGCAGTGGTCCAGGTCAAGCCGCGCCCGTCCTTCCCAATGCAGTCGCATCAAAGGAGGATGCACCGCATGGTTAAAAAATCTCTGCTTTCCACTGTCGCTGCCACGACGTTGCTTGCCGCGGCCCCTGCACTTGCTGATTGCCCGATTCAGGTGGGCGTGCTGCATTCGCTGTCGGGCAGCATGGCGATTTCCGAAACCACATTGCGCGACGTGATGCTGATGCTGATTGACCAGCAGAACGCCAAGGGCGGCGTGCTGGGCTGCGAGTTGGAAGCGGTTGTCGTTGATCCGGCCTCTGACTGGCCACTATTCGCCGAGCTTACCCGCCAGCTTCTGACCGTTAACGAAGTCGATGTGATCTTCGGCGCCTGGACTTCGGTGTCGCGCAAGGCACTTCTGCCGGTGCTGGAGGAACTGAATGGTCTGTTCTTCTATCCGGTTCAGTATGAAGGGCAGGAAAGCTCGCGCAATGTGTTCTACACAGGTGCTGCGCCCAATCAGCAGGCCATCCCCGCTGTTGACTATTTCCTTGAAGAACTGGGCGTTGAAAGCTTCGCGCTGCTGGGCACCGACTATGTCTATCCCCGCACCACCAATGCCATTCTGGAAGCCTATCTTCTGGACAAGGGCATCGCCGCCGAAGATATCTTCGTCAACTACACCCCCTTCGGCCATGCCGACTGGTCAACCATTGTCTCTGACGTGATTGCGCTGGGCGCGGGCGGCAAGCAGGTTGGTGTGATTTCAACCATCAATGGCGATGCGAATATCGGCTTCTATACAGAGCTTGCCGCACAAGGGGTCAGCGCCGATGACATCCCCGTGGTTGCCTTCTCGGTCGGCGAGGAAGAGCTTTCGGGCCTTGATACCTCGCGTCTGGTCGGCCATCTGGCGGCGTGGAACTACTTCATGTCTGCCGATACCGAGGCCAATGAAGAGTTCATCGCCGCCTGGCATGAGTTCATCGGCGATGAAGCCCGTGTGACCAACGATCCGATGGAAGCCCATTATATCGGCTTCAACATGTGGGTGAATGCGGTAGAGGCTGCGGGCACCACGGATGTTGATGCAGTGCGTGAAGCCATGTGGGGCCAGGAATTCCCCAACCTGACCGGCGGCATGGCTGTGATGAACACCAATCATCACCTGTCGAAACCCGTGCTGATCGGCGAGATCCGCGCCGATGGCCAGTTCGATATCATCAGCCAGACCGACGAGGTTCCGGGCGAGGCATGGTCGCCCTTCCTAGAAGAAAGCGCCACGCTGACCAGCGACTGGCAGGTTCTGGGCTGCGGCATGTATGACACGGCCACCGAAAGCTGTGTGCAGTTGACATCGAACTACTGACAACAACCGGGCAGGGGGGCTGTGGTCCCCCTGCCACTGTCTTGCCGAAAGCCCCAGCCCATGCCGCGCCCGCCCTGGTTCCTGATCCTTGTCGCCTGTCTGACTGTCCCGCTGCTGTTGCGGCCCGCGCCGCTTGCCGCGCAGACAGAAACCCCGTTGCAGGATCTGCTGCAATCCATGCAGCAGATCGTTGCCAGCCCGTCGCGCGCGCGCGTCGCCGAAGTGCTGGACGCGCTGCAACAGGCTGACGCCCCCGGCACCACGACCTTCCTGAACCGCTGGGCCGCCAGAGAGGTTTATGAACGCCCCGAGGACGGGCTGTTCTTCTATGGCCGCGAAGGCGCGGCGCGCAGTCTGATCCTGATCGATATCGATACAGACGCGGACATCGCCGAAGTCACCACCCGCGATGTCAACCAGATCCGCGTCAATGCCGGGGTTCGGCGCGAGATCGAGGCCGCGATGGTCAGCTTCGAATTGCTCAACCCCGATCCCGCGCGCCGCAGCGCGGCGCTTGCCGCGATTGCCCGCAGCCCCGACCCAGAGCAGATACCTTTGCTGGAAGCCGCGCTGGAGGCCGAGGAACAGGCCGCGATTGCCACCCGCATGGCCCGGCTTCTGGACCTTCTGAATGCCCGCTTTGCCACCGACAGCGCGATCCGCGTGGCCGCGATAGAGGGGTTGCGCGGTGACATCAGCACCGAAGCACGGCGCGCGCTGAACCAGATCCTCGCCACCAGCGCCGAATTGGCGCCTGAAATCCCCGCAGGCAGCAATGTCGCGCGCATCCGCGTTCCGGGCCAGGATATTGACCTGCTTGCTGCTTATCAGCGGCTGTCCGATGCCGGTCTTGCGCCGCCGCGGCCGGGCCGCAATGCCATCCGCGACGCGCTGCGTGCCAATGTCGTCGATGGCGAGGTGGGTGGCATCCCCGTTCATCAGCTTCACACCGATGAGATGCGCCGCGCCACCTATCGCGCGCTGGAAGCGGCGGGCAGCGTGCCGCCATTGGTCACGCAAGCCGATATCGAAGCGGCAGTCGCGGAATATGTGTTCTTCGATCAGTATCTGGAACCTGACCCCGCCGTGACCGATGCAGCCCGCGCGGCGCTGGACAGCACGCGCACGGCCATTTCGCTGTGGCAGTTCCTGAGCCTTTCTATCGACGCGCTGTCGCTGGCCTCGATCTTCTTTCTGGCCGCAATCGGGTTGGCCATCACCTTTGGCGTGATGCGGGTGATCAATATGGCGCATGGCGAGTTTATCATGATGGGCGCCTATACCGGCTATGTCGTGCAGACCATGATCCCGAATTACACCACATCTCTGATTGTCGCGCTGCCGCTGGCCTTTCTTGTGACCTTTGCCGCCGGGGTGGCGATGGAGCGGACGGTCATCCGCCATCTTTATTCCCGCCCGCTGGAAACCCTGCTGGCAACATTCGGCATTTCCATTGCGCTTCAGCAACTGGCCAAGAACATCTTTGGCACGCAGGCGCGGCCGCTGACGTCGCCCGACTGGCTGGCGGGGTCGATTGCCCTGAATGATCTGGTGTCGGTATCGACCATCCGGGTGGCGATTTTCGTGATGGCGCTGGCCTTTCTGCTGATCCTGCTGTTCATCCTGAACCGTACCCGCCTGGGGCTGGAGGTGCGCGCCGTTACCCAAAACCCCGGCATGGCAGCCAGCATGGGTATCAACCCCGACCGCATCAACATGCTGACCTTCGGGCTGGGGTCTGGCATTGCCGGGGTGGCGGGCGTGTCCATCGGGCTGGTGGCGCAGGTCACCTCTGAGATGGGCGCGAACTACATTGTGCAAAGCTTCATGACGGTCGTGGTGGGCGGGGTCGGTTCGGTCTTCGGCACGCTGGCCGGGGCCACCCTGATCGGCGCGCTGCAAAAGGGCATCGAATGGTTCAACCCCGGCAACACGCTGGCCGCGCAGACCTATATGGTGCTGTTCATCATCCTGTTCATCCAGTTCCGGCCCAAGGGCATTGTTGCCCTAAAGGGCCGCGCCGCAGGGGATTGAGGTCATGGATATTCCGCGCAAGACCGCTGCCCGCCCCCGTCGCCGCACGCTGTTTCAGGACAACCCTTCGGTTCTGTGGTTCATGGGGCTGCTGGGGCTGTTCACGCTGGGCGTCACCATCCTGTCGGAAGGTTTCGGGCTGGGGCTGATTTCAACCAATCTGGTCAAGATCCTTGGCATGACGCTGTGCCTGTGCCTGATTGCCATCGCGATGGATGTGGTCTGGGGCTATTGCGGTATCCTGTCGCTTGGCCATTTCGCCTTTTTCGGGCTGGGCGGCTACATGATCGGTATGTGGCTGATGTATGCGCGCACTGAAATCGTGATCCGCGGTTCGCTGGGGCGCGGCACCATCCCGCCCACCGAACTGGAAGTGTCAGAAGCCGTGGCCGCGCAGATTTTCGGCGTCGTCGGGTCCAGCGAATTGCCTGCGATCTGGATGTTTGCCCATTCGCTGCCCGCGCAGCTTGCGCTGGTCGTGCTGGTGCCGGGGCTGCTGGCGCTGATTTTCGGCTGGCTGGCCTTTCGCAGCCGCGTGACCGGGGTCTATC
The DNA here is from genome assembly GCA_020832725.1 of Paracoccaceae bacterium. Lineage (GTDB taxonomy): Bacteria > Pseudomonadota > Alphaproteobacteria > Rhodobacterales > Rhodobacteraceae > JAFIEC01. Next base: position 11,313 of record JAFIEC010000418.1, read on the forward strand.
TGTCGATCCTGACCCAGGCGATGACGCTGGCGCTGTCGCTCTATCTGTTCCAGAATGATACCGGGCTGCGCGGCAATAACGGGCTGTCGGGGTTGCAGAACATCCCCGGTGCGCTGGATGTACCGCAATCCATCATCTCTATGTGGTTCTTCTGGGCCTCGGCCTTCATGCTGGGCGCGGGCTATCTGCTGTTTGCCTGGGTCGTGTCCGGCAAGTTCGGCAGTGTCATCCGCGCCATTCGCGACAATGAAGCCCGCGTGCGTTTCCTTGGCTACAATGTCGAAGGCTACAAGCTGTTCATCTTCACTCTGACGGCTGTGATATCGGGCATTGCAGGGGCGCTTTACTACCCGCAGGCGGGCATCATCAACCCGGCCGAAATCGCGCCCATTGCCAGCATTTATCTGGCGGTCTGGGTGGCGATTGGCGGGCGCGGGCGCCTTTATGGTGCGGTGATCGGGGCGGCATCGGTGTCGCTTCTGTCAAGCTGGCTGACCGGGGGCGGCGCGCCCAATATCGATCTGGGCTTTTACCGCATCGTCTGGACCGATTGGTGGCTGGTGCTGCTGGGGCTGGGCTTTGTGCTGGTCACGTTGTTTTTCCCCAAGGGCATCGGCGGGCTGTTTGACTATCTGGTAAGGAAACAGCCATGACCACCTTACTTGAAGTCTCTGGCGTGTCGGTCACATTTGACGGCTTTCGCGCCATCAACAACCTGTCCATCGCGATCGGAGAGCCGGAACTGCGCGCAGTGATTGGCCCCAATGGCGCGGGAAAGACCACTTTCATGGATATCGTCACCGGCAAGACCCGCCCTGATGAGGGCCGCGTGATCTGGGGGGAACGCTCGGTCGATCTGCTGAAACTGTCGGAAAGCGATATCGCCAAGATCGGGATCGGGCGGAAGTTCCAGAAACCCACCGTGTTCGAGGAACAGACCGTGCGCGACAATCTGGCGATGGCGCTGAAGAACCGGCGCGGGCCGCTTTCTGTGCTGACATGGAAGGCCACCACGCGCGACAAGGCGCGCATTCTGGAACTGGCAGAAGAGATCGGACTGGCCGACCGGCTGGAACGCCGCGCGGGCGATCTGAGCCACGGGCAGAAGCAATGGCTGGAAATCGGGATGCTGCTGGCGCAGGATCCACGCCTTCTGCTGGTCGATGAACCCGCAGCGGGCATGACGCCATCGGAACGCGAACACACGACCGATCTGCTCAAACGTGCGGCGAAAACCCGCGCGGTGATGGTGATCGAGCATGACATGGAATTCATCCGTCGGCTGGGGTGCCGGGTGACAGTGCTGCATGAAGGCGCGGTGCTGGCCGAAGGTAGCCTGGACCATGTGACGAAGAACCAGCAGGTGATTGATGTCTATCTGGGGCGCTGAGCGATGCTGAAAGTCGAAGATCTGACCCTGCATTACGGGGCATCGCAAATCCTTTGGGGGGTGTCGCTTGACGCCCGCGCAGGCGCTGTCACGGCGGTGATGGGCACGAACGGGGTGGGCAAGACCTCGCTTTTGCGCGCAATCGCGGGGCGGCACCCCTATACGGGCGGAACCATCACGCTTGACGGGCAGGCGCTGGATCATCCTGGTCCGGCGCAGGCGGCGCGCGCGGGCATCGCCTATGTGCCGCAGGGGCGCGAGATCTTCCCGCTTCTGACAGTGACAGAAAACCTGCAAACCGGCTTTGCCTGCCTGCCCCGATCCGAGCACAAGATCCCTGCACGCATCTACGAGCTGTTTCCGGTGCTGGAGCAGATGAAGAACCGCCGCGGCGGCGACCTTTCGGGCGGGCAGCAACAGCAGCTTGCCATTGCCCGCGCCCTGATCGCCCAGCCCAAGGTGTTGCTGCTGGATGAACCGACCGAGGGCATTCAGCCCAATATCATCAAGCAGATCGGCAAGGTCATCGAGTTGTTGCGCGACGAAGGCCAGATCGCGATTGTGCTGGTAGAGCAGTATTTCGACTTCGCCTATGGGCTGGCGGATGAATTCTGCGTGCTCAACCGTGGAGAGGTCGTGCTGAAAAAGCCGTCGGCCGAGGTCACGCGTCACGAAATTCTGCAGCGCGTCTCGATCTGACCGCAGGGGCGCAGGCACATGATGCTGCCCGGTCCCGTCACCCCATCGCATAGCCCGCGCCGCGCACCGTGCGGATCGGATCGGTGCCGCCGGTGGAACACAGTATTTTGCGCAACCGCCCGACATGCACATCCACCGTGCGGGTATCGATATAGATCTCGCGCCCCCAGACCCGGTCCAGCAAGGCTTCGCGCGTCCACACCTTGCCGGGGCGTTCCATGAAGGCGGCCAGAAGGCGAAACTCTGTCGGGCCAAGATGCAGGGCTTCGCCCGCGCGGGTCACAAGATAGGTGTCGGGGTCCAGACGGATATCGTCGATCTCCAGCGCCTGACCCGTCGCGACCGGGCGCAACCGGCGCAGATTGGCGCGCACGCGGGCGATCAGCTCGGCCACCGAATAGGGCTTGACGATGTAGTCATCCGCCCCGGTATCCAGCCCCCTGATGCGGTCGCTTTCCTCTGACCGCGCCGAAACCATGATCACCGCCGCCTCGCGCCCCTGTGGGCTGGCCTTGATCTGGCGGCAGGCCTCCAGCCCCGAAAGCCGCGGCAGCATCCAGTCCAGAAGCACGACATCCGGCCCCTGTTCGGCCACTGCCAGCAGCGCTTCCTCGCCATCCCTGGCGGTGGCGACGCGAAACCCGGCGGCTTTCAGATTGTAACTGAGAAGCGCAAGCTGGGCGGGTTCATCATCGACGATCAGCACCAGCGGCGCGGTGGTGTCAGTCGTCAGCGTCATTCCTTTGGCGCCTCTATCGTTGCGGTCGAATGGCCTTTTTCGCGTGCTTCTGTCGGCTTGCCTTCGCTTGCGAAGATCACATGTTCCGCCCCATGCGTGACCAGATCGCCCATGCGCTCGATATTCTTGGCGATGAAGACGTAATGCAGGCAGGGCGTGATGTTGCGCGGGTCTTCCATCATATGGGTGATGAACTCGCGAAACAGGGCATTGGTCATGTCATCGACCTCTATATCACGGCTGATGACATCGCGTGCAAGCGCGGCATCCCCGCGGGCAAAGGCATCCAGCATGTCCTTCAGCATCTGGCCCACCAGGCGCGCCTGGCGGCGTAGCGCCCCGGCGGCCCCTTCGATCATCGGTGCGGCAACCAGCACCGGCACGCGCTTGGCCATGTTCTTGGCATAGTCGCCCAGACGCTCCATATCGCCAGTCATCTTCATCACCGCGACTGCCGAGCGCAGGTCATCGGCCTGCGGCTGGCGCAGGGCAAGCAGACGCACCACTTGGGCGTTGATCTCTTCTTCCGCCTTGTCGATGCGCTTGTCGCCCTCGACGACTTGCGCGGCCAGATCCTGATCGCGCGTTTCAAGCGCGCGCGAGGCATCAAGGATCGCGGTCTCTACCTGCCCGCCCATCGTCAGTACGGACAGGCGGATGGCTTCGAGGTCGCGGTCAAATGCGGAAAGTGTGTGCGGTTTCATGGTTCAGTTCCTTTCAATCTGATCAGTTGCAGGGCAGCACGGCGTCAAAGCTTGATCCTTCGCCGGGGGCCGAACGGATGATAAGTCGCCCGCGATGGCGGCTGAGAATGTGTTTCACGATGGCCAGCCCCAGCCCGGTGCCACCACTGTCGCGCGACCGGGCCTTGTCGATACGAAAGAACCTTTCGGTCAGGCGTGGAATGAAGATCGGGTCGAAGCCTTCGCCATAGTCGCGGATGCTGACGCGCAAGACTGCGCCGTCAAAGCCCGGCATCGCCGGGATATGGGTTGCAGTGATGTCGATGCACCCGCCGCTGCCACCATATTTCAGGCCATTTTCGATCAGGTTGTGAAAGACCTGAACAAGCTGGTCATAATCGCCGGGGATCTCGGGCAGGGTGTCGGGAATGTCGAAATTCACCGTGACCGAGGCTGCGTCGATCTGTGGGCGCAGCGCCGCCAGAGTGGCCTTTAGCACCGTGTCGATCAAAACCGGGGTGCGGGGGCGGATCTTTTCGACCGCCTCTACCCGGCTGAGTGATAGCAGATCGGCAACAAGCCCGCTCATGCGCGCGGCCTGTTCTGCCATGATCGACAGGAATTCCGCGCGCGCAGCCGGATCATCGCCAGCCGGACCTTGCAAGGTTTCGACGAAGCCTGCCAGAACGGTCAGGGGCGAGCGCAGTTCATGGCTGACATTCGCGACAAAGTCGCGTCGCTGCGCTTCTGCGGCTTCCATATCCGAAATGTCAGAGAGCGACAGGACAAATGTCTCCGGCGCGGCTTGCCGCGCGACAACCTTCCATACTGTTTCGCGGCTGCTGGTATGCGCGATGAAGCAGGCGCTGTCCTCTGGCCGGCCCGCCAGAACCCGGTCCAGCATCGCGGCAACGCCGGGCTGGCGCAGATGCGCCCTGATCTGCGCCCCCGCGATCTGGGCGCCGAACAATTCGATTGCAGCCGGGTTCGCGGCCTGCACCAAACCGTCATGATTGACCAGCATCACCGGCTGTGGAAGTGCGGCGATCATGGCGGGAAAAAGATCGCTATTCATCCGATACCTGTCCAGTCCCTGCCCGCGCAGGCACCGGCGCCGAATGCTGCCAAATCCATCCTGACCCCGCATGAGGTGCCGATCTTGCTGCTGAGGGTTTAAGATGGTTGCGCATCAGACGCTCTTGGGCCGGGTGCCCGGTTCGGGCAGGTGAATGACTAGTAGCGCCAGCATATGACATGTTTATGACAATTCCACAGCGCAAGGCACCAACGCTTGTTGGCGGGTGCCCTTGCCGCCGTGCCACCATTCGCGGCGCTTGGCGCGGATATGTGTTATGTGGCCGGATACGCCCGCGCCAGCCCGGCACGAACATCGCGCAGTCAGAACGGCCCCGAACCATGTTCGGAAAGGTCCGGGCGGTCCGCCAGGCTACAGTTACAGATATCACGAAACACGGCGCCCCCAGCCAGCAAGGCGCCCGAGCAGAAGTAGGGGGATGTCGTCCAGAGGGAGGGGGCGCAACTGGACAACACAAAGCATGGCGGGCTGAAAAGACAATTGGCGGAGAGAGCGGGATTCGAACCCGCGAGACGGTTTCCCGCCTACACGCTTTCCAGGCGTGCGCCTTCGACCACTCGGCCACCTCTCCGGCTGTGTCCGTCTAGCCCAGTTCCCTAACCCTATGCAAGCAACGAATGTCGGCTTGCCCGCGTGTCCTGAAACCGTGCCGATGCAGCGGCAGATCAGGTGATGACATCGGGCTGTGCGCGTCCGGTGCGGGCCGTGATCCCGGCGATGGCATCGGCCGCCGCGATCACATCGGCCAGTGCGGTTTGCGGGTCTTCGGCCAATGCGTCCGGGACCGTTTCCAGCCGTTCCAGATAGACCCGCAGCGTCGCCCCTGCCGTGCCGGTGCCTGAAAGGCGGAACACCACCCGCGCGCCATTGGTGAAGAACACGCGAATGCCCTGCGACCGGGCGGTCGAGCCATCCACCGGGTCATCATAGCGGAACTCATCGGCCTGCGCGACCTCCAGCGCCCCGAAGCGCTGGCCCGCAAGCCCCGGCAGCGCCGTGGTCAGATCGCGTATCAGCGCATTGGCGGCCTCGGCATCGACTTCTTCGTAATCATGGCGCGAGTAATAGTTGCGCCCGTAATGCGCCCAATGCGCCTGCATCAGCTGCGCGACCGAGGTATTCTTAATTGCCAGAATGTTCAGCCACAGCAGCACCGCCCACAGCCCATCCTTTTCGCGCACATGGTCAGAGCCTGTGCCCGCCGATTCCTCGCCACACAGGCTGGCCATGCCGGCATCGAGCAGATTGCCGAAGAATTTCCACCCCGTTGGGGTTTCATAGCAGGCAATGCCCTTGGCTTGCGCCACCCGGTCCACCGCGCCAGAGGTCGGCATAGAGCGCGCGACCCCTTTCAGCCCGCGCGCATAGCCCGGCGCCAGATGCGCCAGATCGGCCAGCACCGCCAGCGAATCCGACGGGCTGACATAGCAGCCGCGCCCGACAATCATGTTGCGGTCGCCATCGCCATCCGAGGCCGCGCCGAAATCGGGCGCGTCGGGGCCATACATGGTGTCCATCAGATCCCTGGCCCAGATCGGGTTCGGGTCAGGGTGGCCGCCGCCGAAATCAGGCGATGGCGTGGCATTGACCACGCTGCCAGCTGCTGCGCCCAGACGGTTTTCCAGAATTTCGCTTGCATAGGGGCCGGTCACGGCGTGCATCGCGTCGAACCGCAGGCGAAACCCTGATCGAAGCAGCGCGCGGATGGCGTCGAAATCAAACAGGCTTTCCATCAGATCGGCGTAATCGCTGACCGGGTCGATGACCTCGACCCTCATCGGGCCAAGCGCATGCGTGCCGATCTGTCCGATATCGGGGGCGTCTGCATCCGCGATGCGGTATTCAGAAATATCCTGGGTGCGGGCATAGATCTTTTCGGTCACGCTTTCAGTGGCAGGGCCACCATTGGGGCCGTTGTATTTCAGCCCGAAATCGGCATCCGGCCCGCCGGGATTGTGGCTGGCCGACAGGATCAGCCCGCCATCCGCCCCGCGCTTGCGGATCAGATGCGAGGCTGCGGGCGTCGACAGCACGCCCCCTTGCCCGACAATGCAGGTCGCTGCGCCATTGGCAGCAGCCATGCGCAGAATGATGGCAATCGCCTGATCATTGAAGTAGCGCCCATCGCCCCCGACAACCAGTGTCTGCCCTTCAATCCCGCCGATACCGTCGAAGGTCGCCTGCACATAGTTTTCCAGAAACGGGCTGCGCATGAAAACAGCGGTTTTCTTGCGCAGCCCGCTGGTGCCGGGTTTCTGGCCGGGGATCGGGGCGGTCTTGACAGTGATACGCTGCATCTTGCAGTCCTTCATCATATGGCTTCGGATGGCGGGGTTGGCGTCAGCTTGAACACGGCGACGGACTGTGACTCGATCACGGTATCGCCGCGCAGCGTCTGGTCCGGGTCATCCGGGGCCGTGTCGAACACGCGCTGCCAGCACTGGCCGTCCGGGGCATCGGGCAGGGTGATGGTGACATCCTCGCCAGTGTTGAATATCGCGTAGATGGCATCGCAGTGCTGTTCATAGGCCGGGGTGGAATGGGCCATGCGCATTTCGACCCCGAGAAAGCGCAGCTCCGCATGTGTCCAGTCCTTGGGGCGCATTTCCTGTCCGTCGGGCTTGCGCCAGAACAGATCGGGCTTGCCATCTTCGGGTCGGGGTTGCGCATGCAGAAAGCGCTTCTGGCGCAGCACTTGATTTTGCTTGCGAAAGCGCACGGCACGGCGGCAGAATTCCAGAAAATTCGCGTCGGCGCTGTCCCAGTCCACCCAGCCGATGGTGTTATCCTGACAATAGGCGTTGTTGTTGCCCTGCTGGCTGTTGCCCAGCTCATCGCCGGCCAGAAGCATCGGCGTGCCCTGGCTAAGCATCAGCGTGGCGATCATGTTGCGCCGCCGCCGCGCGCGCGCCGCGATCACTGCCGGATCATCGCTCGGCCCTTCGGCCCCGCAATTGTCAGAGATGTTATGGTCATGCCCGTCCTGATTGCCTTCACCATTATGGCCGTTGCTTTTCTGCGCATAGCTGACCACATCCATCAGCGTGAAGCCATCATGCGCGGTGACGAAATTGATTGAAGAGCTGGCAGGCCGCCCGTCATGGTCGAAATGCACCGCCGAGCCAGAGATGCGCCGCGACAGCTTGCGTGCAAGCCCTGCATCGCCGCGCCAGAAGGCGCGGGTCTGGTCGCGAAAGCGGTCATTCCATTCGCGGAACGGGGCAGGATAGGCACCAAGCTGGTAGCCATCCGGGCCGACATCCCAGGGCTCGGCAATCAGCTTGACCTTGTTGAGCACCGGGTCTTGCCGGATCGCGCGGCAGAACGGGCCGTCGCGGTCAAACACCCCGCCGGTGCGCGCCAGGGTCGAGGCCAGATCGAAGCGGAACCCGTCCACATGCATCACCTCGACCCAGTAGCGCAAGCTGTCCATCACCAGCCGCAGCGCAAAAGGGTGGTCCATATTGATCGTGTTGCCGCAGCCGGTATCATCGACAAAATAGCGCCGGTTGTCGGTCAGGCGGTAATAGGCGGCATTGTCGAAACCACGAAAGCTGAAGGTCGGGCCAAGATGGTTGCCTTCGGCGGTGTGGTTGTAGACCACATCCAGAATGACCTCTATCCCGGCGGAATGAAGCCGCGCCACCATCTGCTGGAACTCGGCGATCTGACCGGCGGACATGTAGCGCGGCTCTGGCGCGAAGAAGCCATAGGTCATGTAGCCCCAGTAATTGCGCAAGCCCTTCTCGACCAGAAAGCGGTCATCGACGAAGGCTTGCACCGGCAGCAATTCGATCGCGGTAACACCCAGACTGGTCAGATGTTCCAGCATCGGGTCGGATGACAGGCCCAGAAATCGCCCGGCATGGGGTATATCGGCGCGCTGGGCGGTCAGCCCCTTGACATGGGCCTCGTATAGCACGGTTTCCGACCATGTCCGGTTGCGCGAGCGCAGACTGTTCGGCCCCCAGCTGAAAGTCGGGTCCACCACCACCGAGCGCGGCATATAAGGCGCACTGTCGCGCCGGTCATAGCTGAGATCGGCATCCGCATGCCCCACGGTGTAGCCGTAAAGCGCGTCATTCCACACCGGGTGGCCGGTCAGCTTCTTGGCATAGGGGTCGATCAGCAGCTTGTGGGGGTTGAAGCGGTGGCCGTCTTCGGGCGCGTAAGGGCCATGCACGCGGTAGCCATATTGCTGCCCCGGTCGCATCCCCGAAATATAGCCATGCCAGACATGGCCATCGCGTTCGGTCAGATCGAGCAGCAGGGCTTCATGCCCGGCCTCGTCGAACAGGCACAGGGTCACGCGGATGGCGTGTTGCGAAAACACGGCGAAATTCACCCCTTCGCCGTCGAAGGTCGCGCCCAAGGGGTAGGGTGATCCGGCGGTTAGCTGAAAGCTGCTGATCATGATGGGTTCAGCATATCCCTGTAAAGCGCTGCATAGGCGGCAGCGGACTGATCCCAGCCCACAGGATGGGCCATCGCGTTGCGCTGCAACTTAAGCCAGAGTTTCGGGCGCGCGTAAAGATCGCAAAGCTTGCCCAGCGCGTTTGCCAGTGCCTGCGCCGATACGGGGTGGAACTGCACACCCGTAGCCACGGGAACTCGGGCAAGCGTTGCAGGGGTTGCCGGGATCACCGTGTCGGCCAGCCCGCCGGTCAGGGCGACCAGCGGCAGCGCGCCATAGCGCAACCCGTAAAGCTGCGTCAGCCCGCAAGGTTCAAACCGCGACGGCACGAGGATGGCATCCGCCCCGGCCATGATCCGGTGCGAGAGCGGCTCGTCATAGCCGATATGCACGGCGATATTCGCGTGCTTTTCAGCAGCGCGGCGAAACGCGCCCTCCAGCGCTGCCTCGCCGGTTCCCAGCACCACCAGCTGACCATCGCGTTCCAGCAGGGCGGGCATGGCATCAAGCAGCAAATCCAGCCCCTTCTGGTCGGTCAGCCGCGAAATCACCGCACAAAGCGGCCCATCGGCCATTGGCAGGCCGAATTCCTGTTGCAGCGCGTCCTTGTTGGCCGCCTTGCCGCGCGGTGTCTTGTAGGGGCGGATATGCGGGTCGGTTTCGGGCGACCAGACGCGCCGGTCGATCCCGTTCAATATGCCGCACAGCGCCGCGGCGCGCTGGCGCAGCACCCCGTCAAGCCCCATGCCGAATTCAGGGGTTGTCAGTTCTTCGGCATAGCTGGGCGACACTGTGGTCAGACGGTCGGCGTATATCAGCCCTGCCTTCAGCGCCGAGATCTGGCCCCAATATTCGAACCCTTCGGGCGTGAAATCTGCCTTGCGCAGGTGCAAGGCGCCCAGCTTGCTGGCCGGGGCCAGCCCCTGAAAGGCAATATTGTGGATGGTCAGCACGCTGCGCACGCGCCCGGCGGCTTCACTTTGCGCGATGTAATAGGGCGCAAGCCCGGCCTGCCAGTCATGGCCATGCACGATGTCGGGCCGCCAGTCCTGCAGCAGGCCACTGGCGATTTCGCTGGCCACCCAGGACAGCGCGGCAAAGCGTTCGGGATTGTCGGGCCAGTCCTTGCCGGAATCACTTGCGTAAAGCCCCGCGCCCCGGTCGAACAGATGCGGGGCATCCACCACCAAAAGCGACAGCCGGTCATGGCGCGCAGCCAGCAGCCTTGCGCTGCCCCCGAAACAGTCGGGCAGCCGCGCCACGGTCTCGGCCTCGTCCGATAGTGCCTGCATCACCGCCGGATATCCCGGCATCAGCAGGCGCATTTCAATCTCATGCGCGGCCAGCGCAGCGGGCAGGGCACCGGCCACATCGGCCAGCCCGCCGGTCTTGACCAGCGGCACCGCTTCGGGCGTGACCGACAAAACCCGTATCATTGCGCCTCCTGCCAGCGATCCACCATTGGCTGGGTGATCAGCGTGACCCCGCGTTCGCTGACGCGAAAGAACTTCGCATCCTCTTCCGGGTCTTCGCCTGCCACCAGCCCGCGCGGGATGACCACCCCGCGATCGACCACCGCCTTGCGCAGCCGCGCCGAGCGGTTGATCACCACATCGGGCAGGATCACCGAATGATCGAGCACGGCATAGGAATTCGTATGTACTTGCGTGAACAGCAGCGAATTACGTACTTCGGTGCCAGAGATGATGCAGCCCCCCGCCACCATCGACGAAATCGCCACCCCGCGCCGGTCCTTTTCATCATGGATGAATTTTGCCGGTGGCACGGTTTCCGAATAGGTCCAGATCGGCCAGTTGCGGTCCCACAGATCCAGCGTTGGCGTGAAATCGGTCATGTCGATATTGGCCTGCCAGAAGGCATCTATCGTGCCGACATCGCGCCAGTAAGCCTCTGCCCCCGGTGCGCGCACGCAAGAATCGTCGAAACGATGCGCCACGGCCTTGCCGTATTTCACGATATCAGGGATCAGGTCATTGCCGAAATCATGGCTGGAACCGGGGTCGGCGGCATCTTTCAGCAGAAGATCGCGCAGGAACGGCCAGGAAAAGACATATATCCCCATCGAGGCCAGCGCCTTTGTCGGGTCATCGGGCATGGCAGGCGGGTCGGCAGGTTTTTCCAGAAAGGATGTGATGTTGCTGTCGCGGTCCACGGCCATGACGCCAAAGGCGCTGGCCTCTTCGCGCGGGACGGTCAGGCAGCCCACGGTCACATCGGCCCCGGTTTCGACATGCTGGCGCAGCATCACCTCGTAATCCATCTTGTAGATGTGATCGCCCGCAAGAATGACGATGTAGTCAATGTCGTAACTGTCCACGATGTCGATATTCTGCGCCACTGCATCCGCTGTGCCGCGATACCACATCGATTCATTAACCCGCTGCGAGGCCGGCAGGATGTCCAGAAACTCGTTGCGTTCTGCGCGAAAGAAGTTCCAGCCGCGCTGGCAATGGCGGATCAGCGAATGCGCCTTGTATTGCGTGGCCAGCGCCATGCGGCGAATGCCGGAATTCAGCGCATTGGACAGTGCGAAGTCGATGATGCGCGTCTTGCCCCCGAAATACACAGCAGGCTTCACGCGCTTGTCGGTCAACTCTTTCAGCCGTGATCCGCGCCCCCCTGCCAGCACGAAGGCCATTGAGCGATGCGTAAGTCTTTTGGTGCCTGCCATACTCTTCTCCTCCCAAAGCGTTGGCGTTCCCGAATTCACTGGTGCAGTTGAAGTATCATGCATGAAAGCGGCGGTAGCGTCATCTGCAGCGAATCCGGGCAGCCATCATGGGCGGTGCGCTGGCTGTCCAGCCCGCCCAGATTGCCGCGATTGCCGCCGCCATAAGTCGCGGCATCGGTATTCATGATCTCGGCCCAATGCCCCGGCGCGGGCACGCCCACGCGCCAGCCCGTCCGTTCGACCGGCGTGAAATTGCAGATCACCAGAACCGGGGCATCGCCGGGATCACCGAAACGGGCGAAGGCGGTGACGGATTCGGCCGGTGCATTGGCGATCCAGCGAAACCCGCTGGCGTCGCAATCGCGCCGGAACAATGCAGGCGTGCAACGATAGAGGTGGTTCAGATCGCGGATCAGCCGCTGCACACCCGCATGGCGCGCATCCCCCAGCGCCGCCCAGTCAAGGCTGGCGTCATGGTTCCATTCATGGCTTTGGGCGAATTCACACCCCATGAACAAAAGCTTCTTGCCGGGATGGCCCCACATGAAGCCGTAATAGGCGCGCAGATTGGCGAATTTTTCCCAGTCATTTCCAGGCATCTTTTCCAGCATCGCGCCCTTGCCATGCACGACCTCGTCATGGCTGATCGGCAGGATGAAGTTCTCCGAAAAGGCGTAATGAATCCCGAAGGTCAGCAGGTGGTGGTGATACTTCCGGTTGACCGGGTCCTCGGCCATGTAGCGGAGTGTGTCGTTCATCCAGCCCATGTTCCACTTGAACCCGAAACCCAGTCCCCCGGCGTGCGCGGGCGCCGAGACGCCGGGAAAGGCGGTGCTTTCCTCGGCCACGGTCATGATCCCCGGCACCTCGCCATAGGCCAGCCGGTTCGCGGCCCGCAGGAAGGCGATGGCTTCCAGATTCTCGCGCCCGCCGTGGGCGTTCGGCACCCACTCTCCCGGTTTCCGCGAATAGTCGCGATAGAGCATCGAGGCCACGGCATCCACGCGCAGCCCGTCCACATGGTATTCCTCCAGCCAGTAGAGCGCGTTGGAGGTCAGGAAATTCGCCACCTCGCGCCGCCCGTAGTTGTAGATCAGCGTGTTCCAGTCCGGGTGATAGCCCTCGCGCGGGTCGGCGTGTTCGTACAGGTGGTTGCCGTCGAACCGCGCCAGCCCGTGCGCATCGGCCGGGAAATGCCCCGGCACCCAGTCCAGCAGCACGCCGATCCCGCGCCGGTGGGCGGCGTCGATCAGGTCGCGGAACTCGTGCGGGGGGCCGTGGCGCACCGTGGGCGCATAAAGCCCGACCGGCTGATACCCCCAGGAGCCATCGAACGGGTATTCGGAAACCGGCATCAATTCGATATGCGTGAAGCCCATGTCGGCGACATAATGCACCAGTTCGTCCGCCGCTTCGATCCAGGACAGGCGCCGCCCGTCCTTGCGCCGCCATGACCCCAGGTGCACCTCGTAGACGGAAATCGGCGCGCGGCGGTCGTTGCGCGCGGCGCGGGTGTCCATCCAGTCGCTGTCCTTCCAGCCATAGCCGCGAATGTCGCGGATGACCGAGGCATTGGCGGGCGGGTGCTCCGAGCCGAAGCCCAGCGGGTCGGCCTTCAGCGGTTGCAGCGCGCCATCGGAACCGGTGATCTGGTACTTGTAGGGCACCCCCTCGCCCAGCCCGGGGATGAACAGCTCCCATATCCCGGTGGTTCCGCGCGGGCGCATGGGGTGGCGCCGCCCGTCCCAGAAGTTGAAGCCGCCAACCACCGAAACCGCCTGCGCACCCGGCGCCCAGACGGCAAAGGCGGTGCCGTGGACGCCTTCATGTTCCATCACCCGTGCGCCCAGGATGTGCCACAGCCGCTTGTGCGTGCCTTCGGAGAACAGGTGTTCGTCCAGATCGCCCAGCACCGGGCCGAAGCGATAGGGGTCATCGAATTCCCAGGCCGCGCCCCCGCGTGCGGCGCGCAGCCGGTAGGGTGCGTCCGGCGTGATCTGCCCGGCCCATACGCCCTCGGCCACCTGTGTGAGCGGCACCTCTGCATCGGCCAGCGCCATGACCGTGTCGGCTCCGGGGACATAGACCACCAATTGCCCCGCGATCCCGCCCGAACGCGGCCCCAGCAGCGCAAAGGGATCGGCAAGCCGCGCGCTTGCGAGCGCTAACATCTTCTCCGGAGCAATCTCGAAAGGCGGCGGGGTCATGAACATATCTTCGCGCATATCCCCGAGATTACGGGCTTCAAGCACGATTACAAGCGTTCAATCCGCCTGCGCGCGGGCCGTGTCGGCTTCGGCATCGAGGATCGCGCGCAGGCCGGTGCGGTAATCCGGATAGGCCAGCTTGACGCCCAGTTCCGTGCGGATGCGGTCATTGCGCACGCGTTTGCTTTCGGCATAGAAGCTGCGCGCCATGGGGCTCAGGTCCGCGTCCTCGAATGCGACCCGTGGCGGTGGCGGCATGTCCAGCAGCGCGGCGGCCTGCGCCAGCACGTCCTGCGGCGGGGCGGGGTCATCGTCGCAGACGTTATAGACCGCGCCGGGCCGCGGCCGGTCGATCGAGGCTTCCAGCACGGCGGCGATATCGGCGACATGGATGCGTGAAAACACCTGTCCGGGCTTGATGATCGCGCGGGCGGTGCCGTTGCGGACCTTCTCGAACGGGCCGCGCCCGGGGCCGTAGATGCCCGCCAGCCGGAAGATGTGGAGCGGCAGGCCGTAGCGCGCCGCCAGCGCCCGCCAGCCGGTTTCGGCCGAGACGCGCGCGCGCCCGCGGGCCGTGGCGGGGGTCAGGGGCGTCTCCTCGTCGACCCAGCCGCCGCCGTGATCGCCATAGACGCCGGTGGTGGAAAGATACCCCAGCCAGCGCAGATGCGTGGCCTGCGCCAGCGCTTCGCTTTCGGCGGCGAGCACCGGATCGCCCCCTTCGGCGGGGGCCACGGAGCTGAGCACATGCGTCGCGCGCGACAGCGGCAGCGGCGTGCCGGGCCAGATCAGCGGCTCGATCCCTGCGGCCTGCAGCTTCGCCGCCTTGTCCGCGCTGCGTGTGGTGCCGATCACCTGCCAGCCGCGCGCGCGCAGCCGCCGCGCCAGCGCCTGCGCCGAATACCCGTGTCCGATGGACAGAAGCGTTCCCGTCATGCCCCGAGAGATACACGCTTTCGCGGCCTCGGCCAGTGCGGGCGGCGCATTTCCGGTTGAAACCGCGGCGCTCCGGGGTCAGTTTCGCTGCATGAGCAAGCGGCAGATCAAGGCGGTTCTGCATCGCACGGCGCTGTGTGCGCTGGTCTGGCTGGCGTTGACACGCGCCGACCCGGGCGCTTTTGCGCCCGGTGTGGCGGTGGTGGCGGCGGCGGTCTGGCTCAGCCTGCGGCTGCTGCCCGCGCGGCACCCGCTGGCGTTGTGGCGGCTGGCGCTGCACCTGCCACGGTTCCTGGCGGGATCGGTCACTGGCGGGCTGGACGTGGCGCGCCGCGCATTGTCGCGCGACATGGGGTTGCGACCGGGCTGGATTTCCCTGCGCGCCGACCTGCCACCCGGCGGGCGCGTCGCGCTGGGGTGCGAGGTCTCGCTCATGCCCGGCACGCTCGCCGCCGGATCGCGCGCCGACGGGAGGCTGCTGGTGCATGTGCTGGACACCGAAGCCGGGTTCGAGCGGATGCTGGGCCGCGAGGCGCAGGCGCTGGCGCGGATTGCCGAACTGGAGCACTCGGCCTCATCCCCGGGCGGTGGGGACCAAGCATGAGCGGCTGGCTGGGCGGCTGGCTTCTGCTTTGCGCGGCGGGCGTGCTGGCCACGCTGGGCGCGGCGTTGTGGCGGGTCTGGCGCGGCCCGGCGCGGGCCGACCGGATGATGGCGGCGCAACTCGTGGGCACCGGGGGCGTGGCGGTGCTGTTGCTGCTGGCCCCTGCGCAGGGCTGGGCGGCGCTGGACGTGGCGCTGGTGCTGGCCATTCTGGCCGCGTTGGCGGCCGTGGGCTTCGTCAAGGCCAGCACCCCTGACGGTGCGGGCGCCCCCGAAGAGGCGGACGCCCCCGCCGACCCGGCGACCGACAGCGCGCGGGGCGACCGCGATGTGGCTTGACCTGTCCAGTTTCGCGCTGACCGCGCTGGGGCTGTTCTTCTTTGTCGCGGGCACGGCGGGGTTGTTGCGCTTCCCTGATACTTTCAGCCGCCTGCACGCGCTGACCAAAGCCGACAACCTCGGGCTGGGTTGTGTGGCGCTGGGGGTGGCATTGCAGGCGGCGCACTGGACCGATGTGCTGAAGCTCGCGCTGATCTGGGCGCTGGCGCTGCTGGCGGCGGGGACGGTGGCGCAACTGGTGGCCCGCGCGGCGCTGTCGGAGCCGCGCGCGCGCAAGCGCGCAGGTGAGCGGCCATGACCGGGACCATGACCGGGGCAGCGGCGCTGCTTCTGGACCTGCTGCTGGTGGCGCTGGTGGCCTTTGCAGGCTGGGCGGCGCTGGCGGGGCGGGGGGTGTTCCGCGCGGTGGTGTTCTTCATCGCCTACGGTCTGCTGGTGGCGCTGGGCTGGGTGCGGCTGGGCGCGGTGAACGTGGCGCTGGCCGAGGCTGCGATCGGCGCCGGGCTGACCGGGGTGCTGCTGCTGGCCACGGTGGGGCGGCTGGAACGCGCAGGCGCGGCGCGCGACGTGCCGCCGGTGCGCGGCGCGGCGGCCTGGGTGCCCGCGCTGGCGGGGCTGGGCGTGACCGGCGCGCTGGTCTGGGCCTGGTTCGCGCTGCCGCTGCCCGAATCCCCGGGCCCGGCGCTGGCCGAGGCGCTGCCGCGCTCGGGCGTTGAAAACCCGGTGACGGCGGTGCTGCTCAACTTCCGGTCCTGGGACACGCTGCTGGAGGCGATCGTGCTGCTGGCCGCGCTGCTGGGTGTCTGGATGCTGGGGCGCGATGGTGACTGGGACGCGCCGCTGGGCCTGCGCCAGCATGTGCGGCCGGGCGGGGTGATGGCGGGCTTTGGCCGCGTGCTGCCGCCGCTGGGCCTGCTGGTCGGGGTCTGGCTTCTGTGGGCGGGCGCCGATGCGCCGGGGGGCGCGTTTCAGGGCGGCACGGTGCTGGCGGCGGTGATCGTGGTGGCGCTGATGGCGGGCGTGGCCACGCCGCCGGGGGTGAGCGCGCTGCCCCTGCGCGCCGCACTGGTACTGGGCCCGGGGGTGTTCCTGGGCGCGGGGGGGGTGCTGGCGGCGCTGGGGGGCGGGTTCCTGACCTTGCCCGAGGCGCAGGCGAAAGTGGTGATCGTGGCGATCGAAGCCGCGCTGACCCTGTCCATCGCGGTCACGCTGGCGGGGTTGGTGCTGGGCCCGCCGACGGCGGCGAACGGCACGGCAGAGGGGGGCGCAGAGCCGAACGCGAACGGCCCGGCGGCAGGGAGGCGCGCATGACCGGGGCCGAAACCTTCCTGCCCGCCGCCCATGGCGCCGACGTCTATGCGCTGGGGGGCGCGGTGCTGGTGGGTCTTGGCGTCTGGGGGCTGCTGGCGCTGCGGCATCTGTTGCGCCGAGTGGTGGCGTTCAACGTCATCGGCTCGGGCATCTTCCTGTTCTTTGGCGCCATTGCCGCGCGCGGCGGAGGCGCGCCGGACCCGGTGCCGCAGGCGCTGATCATCACCGGGATCGTGGTGGCGCTGTCGGCCAGCGCGCTGGCGGTGACGCTGGTCGCCGCTCTGGCGCAGCGGCGCGGCGGCGCGGTGCTGCCGGGCGAGGGGCGCCAGCCCCCCGAGGCGCCGACCGCGACGCCCCCCGCTGCGGGCCGGGCCGAAGGGTGAGCGCGCTGGTCCTCCTTCTGGTGCTGCCGCTGGCGGCGGCGCTGGCGACACTGCTCGCCCCGCGCGCGGCCCCCGCGCTGACGCTGGGCAGCGCGGCAGCGGGGGTGGGCGCAGCGCTGCGGCTGGCGCAGACGGTCGCGCAGGACGGCGTGCAGGCCATCGCGCTGGCGGGCTGGGCGCCGCCGCTGGGGATCACGGTGGCCGCCGACGGGCTGGCGGCGGCGTTCGTGCTGATGACGGCGCTGGTGATGCTGGCGGTGGCGCTGGCCGCAAAGGTGGACCTGGCGCCCGGCCGGGCGGGGGCGCGCGTGGCCTTCGGCTTCTGGCCCATCGCGCTGCTGCTCTGGGGGGCGCTGAACGCGGTGTTCCTGTCGCGCGACCTGTTCAACCTCTATGTCGGAATCGAGTTGCTGACGCTCGCGGCGGTGGCGCTGGTGGCGCTTTCGGGCAAGCCGGGCGCGCTGGTCGCGGCGATGCGCTACATGATCTTCGCGCTGGCCGGGTCGCTGCTGTATCTGCTGGGCGTGGTGCTGGTCTACGGGGGGCATGGCACGCTGGACGTGGGCCTGCTGGCCGCCCGCACCCCGGCTGCGACGGACGCGCTGGCGCTGGCGCTGATGAGCGCGGGGCTTGCCGCCAAGACGGCGCTGTTTCCGTTCCATGTCTGGCTGCCCCCGGCGCATGCGGGCGCGCCTGCACCGGCCTCGGCGATGCTCTCGGGGCTGGTGCCAAAGGCCTCGTTCGTGATCCTGATCCGGCTGGGGTTCGAGGCGATGCCGGATCAGGCGGGTGCCGGGGCGCTGTTGCTGCTGGGCCTGATGGGCGCGGCGGCGGTGATCTGGGGCAGCCTGCGGGCGCTGTCGCAGCCGCGGCTGAAGCTTATCGTCGCCTATTCGACGGTGGCGCAACTGGGCTACTTGTTCCTGGTCTTCCCGCTGGCGGGGGGCGATGGCGCGGCGCAGCCCTGGGCGGCCGGGGCCTGGACCGGGGCGATGTTTCAGGCGCTGTCGCACGGGCTGGCCAAGGCGGCAATGTTCCTGTGCGCGGGGCTGTGGGTCATGGCCGCCGGGGGGGACCGGCTGACGGACCTGCGCGGGCTGGCGCGGCCGATGCCGATGACTGCCATGGCCTTTGGCCTTGCGGCGGTGACGCTGATGGGGCTGCCGCCCTCGGGCGGGTTCACGGCCAAGTATCTGATGATGACCGCCGCCTTTGCCTCGGGGCAATGGGGCTGGGCGCTGGTGCTGGCCGGGGGCGGGCTGCTGGCGGCGGGCTATCTGTATCGCCCGATGGCCGAGGTTTTCGCCCGCGACTGTCCGGTCACGCCGCAGCCGGTGGCGCGTGCCTGGCAGGCGGTGCCGCTGGCACTGGCGCTGGCGGCGATCGTGCTGGGCCTGATCTCGGCACCGCCCTTCGATCTGCTGCAGGTCGGGCGCCCCGCGGCGGCGGAGGTGGGGCTGTGATCGACCTTTCCCGCCTCGCTTCAGATTGCGCGCATGAAGCGCCCTCGGGCCGCGCCCACCCACCCGCCCCTGCACGCCCCGAGGGCGCCTGCCCCTGCCGGGGGCAGGGGCAGGGGGCGGCCTGTGAAGACGGGGTGCGCCGCGATCCTTGGCGGGCGGCGCCATGACCGCATTCCTGCCCGTGGCGGTGCTGCTGTCTTCGCTGATCCCGGCCGTCGTCACCTTCTTTCTGGATCAGGAGGCGCACCGGCTGCGCAACGCGCTGACCCTGGGGGGCGCGGTGCTGAAGCTGGCCCTTATCGTCGCCATGCTGGTCGCGGTGGCGGGCGGCGCGGCCTATGAGGCGCGGCTGTCGCTGGCGCCCGGGCTCTATATCCTGCTCAGGCTGGATGCGGTGGCGCTGCTGTTCCTGTCGCTCTCGGCCGTGCTGTGGCTGCTGACCACCGTCTATGCCATCGCCTATTTCGGCACCAAGGCGGAGCTGTCGCGCTTCTTCGGCTTCTTCAGCCTCTGCGTCGCGGCCACCACCGGGCTGGCCATGTCCGGCACGCTGATTTCCTTCCTCATCTTCTTCGAGTTGCTGACGCTGTCGACCTGGCCGCTGGTCGCGCACAAGCAGGACCGCCCCTCGCTTTCGGCGGCGCGCAGCTACCTGTTCTATGCGCTGCCCGCCAGCGCGGCCCTGCTGATCGCCGTGATCTGGCTGGAAGCGGCCACCGGGCCGGTGGTGTTCATCGAGGCGGTGGATTTCGGCGCGCTGTCGGAAAACAGCCAGCGCGCCATCTTCGCGCTGTTCATGCTGGGCGTGGGCGTGAAGGCGGCGCTGGTGCCGCTGCACGGATGGTTGCCGGCGGCGATGGCGGCCCCCGCGCCGGTGTCGGCACTGCTGCATGCGGTGGCGGTGGTCAAGGCCGGGGCCTTTGGCGTGATCCGCGTGATCTATGACGTGTTCGGCCCCGAGCGGGTGGCGGCGTTGGGGGTCGGCGTGCCGCTGGCCGCGCTGGCTTCGGTCACCATCCTCTGGGGGTCGCTCCGGGCGCTGCAGCAGGACGAGATCAAGAAGCGTCTGGCCTTTTCCACCGTCAGTCAGGTCAGCTACATCGTGCTGGCCGCGGCGCTGGCCAGCCCGGCTGCGCTGGTGGGGGGGCTGGCGCATCTGGTGCATCAGGGGCTGATGAAGATCACGCTGTTCTTCTGCGCGGGCATCTATGACGAGCGCGCGGGCGTCAAGCGCATCGACGGGCTGGACGGGCTGGGGCGGCGCATGCCCTGGACCTCGACCGCGTTTTCCGTGGGCGCGCTGGGAATGATCGGCCTGCCGCCGCTGGCGGGGTTCATCTCCAAGCTGTATCTCGGGCTTGGCGGGCTGGAAGCCGGTGCGCCCTGGGTGCTGGCGGTGCTGGCGGGATCGACGCTGCTCAACGCGGCCTATTTCCTGCCGCTGCTGTATCGGCTGTGGATCGTGCCCGCGCGAGACGGCGCGGCGGGGGACGAGCGCGCGCCGGGGCTGTTGGCGCCTGCGGTGGTGACGGCGCTGGCTTCGGTCGCGGTCGGTGTGCTGGCAGCGAGCGCGCTCAGCCCGCTGAGTTGGGCCGACCTGATCGTTGCGCGGGGGTATCTGCGATGAATGCGCTTGTCACCGGGCCGGTCTGGCCGCTTCTGGTGCTGATCTGGCCGCTGCTGCTGGCGCTGGTGCCGGTGCTGCGGGCGGGGCGCGCGCATGCGCTGCAGGTGCTGCCCTTTGCGCCGCTGCCCGCGCTGGCGCTGGCGCTGGGGGGCGCGGGTGGCGTGACCGAGGCGCCGGACCTGCTGCTGGGCGTGGTGCTGGCAGCGGAACCGGCGGGCGTGCTGCTGCTGGGCGTCACGGCGCTGATCTGGGCCGTGGCAGGCTGGCAGGCGGCGCATACGCTGGAGCCCGGCGCGCAGGCGGGCATCTTCGCAGGCTTCTGGGGCCTGACGCTGGCGGGGAACCTGGGCGTGTTCCTGGCCGCCGATGCGGTGACCTTCTACGTGGCCTTTGCCGCCGTGTCGCTGGCAGCCTGGTTCCTGGTCATCCACGACCGGACCGACGCGGCGCTGGCCGCCGGGCGGGTCTATATCGTCATGGCGGTGCTGGGCGAGGTGGCGCTGCTCATCGGCCTGATCCTGGGCGTGCAGGCGGCGGGG
The DNA here is from genome assembly GCA_020832725.1 of Paracoccaceae bacterium. GTDB lineage: Bacteria > Pseudomonadota > Alphaproteobacteria > Rhodobacterales > Rhodobacteraceae > JAFIEC01. The sequence goes on from JAFIEC010000418.1 coordinate 32,434, forward strand.
TCGATGCTGATCGCCGATATCCGCGCGGCCTGGGGGCAGGCACCGGCGGTGGCGCCCTGGCTGTTGCTGGCGGGGTTCGGGATCAAGGCGGGGATGGTGCCCCTGCATGTCTGGCTGCCGCTGGCGCATCCGGCCGCCCCGGTGCCGGGGTCGGCGGTGCTGTCGGGCGCAATCGTCAAGGCGGGGCTGATCGGGGTGCTGCTGCTGCTGCCGCCCCAGACGGTCGGCGCTGCGCTGCTGGCGCTGGGGCTGGCCGGGGCCTTCGGCGCGGCGCTCTGGGGTCTGACGCAGACCGACGCAAAGGCGGTGCTGGCCTATTCCACGGTCAGCCAGATGGGCCTGATGCTGGCGCTGGCGGGCGCCGGGCAGGGGGCGGTGGCCTATTACGCCGCGCATCACGGGCTGGCGAAGGGGGCGCTGTTCCTGTCGGTGGGGGCGGTGCTGGCCGCAACGGGCCGCGCGCGGGTCGCCGCGCTGGCGGTGGCGGCGGTGGCCGCCGGATCGGTGGCCGGGCTGCCGCTTTCGGGGGGCGCGCTGGCCAAGGCCGCCGCCAAGCCGGGGCTGGCCGACTGGCTGGCCCAGGCGATCACCGCCAGCAGTGTCACCACGGCATTGGTCATGGGCTGGTTCCTGTGGCGGCTGCACCGCAGCGCATTGAAGAAATCCACCCGGGCGCCGGGCGTGCAGGTGGCGGCGGCGGCGGTCCTGACGCTGGCCGCGCTCGCCGCGCCCTGGGCGCTCTGGGCGGGCTGGGTCGACCTGCCGCCCGACTACGCGCTGGGCCGCGCCCCGGTGATCGAGGCGCTGGTGCCCGTGCTGGGGGGATTGGCGGTGCTGGCGCTGGTGCTGCGCCACCCGCCGCGCGCGCGCGCGCCCGGTGACCTGCTGCTGGTGCTGCCTCGGCTGCGGCTACGCTGGACCGAGGCGTGGGCAGTGCCCGGGTCGGCACTGCCGACCGCGTTCCGCAGCCAGCTTCACCGCAGCCTGCGCCGCGGGGCGGCGGCGCTGCGGCTGGTCGATGGCTGGGTCTGCCGCTGGCCGTTTACCGGAACGGTGCTGGTGGGGATGGCGCTGGTGCTGGTCTGGATCATGTAAGCCGCCCACCCCGTGCAGATACGCGCCGGGTGCTTGTTGCGGGCGGGGGGAGCAGCGCGCCGCCGCTCCCGTGTGGATCCGGTCAGGCCACGGCCGCAACGCAGGGTGACCGCTTGATCCTGCCCACTGCACGCGTGTTCCCGCACGCCGGACAGACAAGAGCCGCCGCACCCATGGGCACGGCGGCTTTCTGCCCTGTGCGTCGGCGCCCGGAAAGCGGCGCGCCGCATCAGATCTGCGGTTCGGGCTCCATGTCGCCGCCCTCGTCGCCGCGCTTGCGCGGCCGCGTCTTGGGGATCGCCGCCACCGATGGCGTGCCGCCCGAGGGTGCGTCGCTGTCATCGTCCCGGCCCAGAGGCTCCCCCTTGATGACGCGGGTGATCTCGGCGCCGGTGAGGGTCTCGTATTCCAGCAGGCCCTGCGCCAGCCGGTCCAGATCCTCGCGTTTCTCGGTCAGGATGCGCTTTGCGGTCTCGTAGCCTTCGTCAACGATCCGCTTCACTTCCTCGTCGATCTTCTTCTGCGTCTCGGGCGAGATCTGCGATGGCCCCTGATAGGCGCCCAGGTAGCTCTGCTGCTCGTTGGCATAGTCGATATGGCCAAGCTGGTCGGAAAAGCCGAACTGGGTGACCATGGCGCGGGCGATCCGGGACACCTGCTGGATGTCCGAGGCCGCGCCCGAAGTGATGTTGTCCATGCCGAAGACCAGTTCCTCGGCCACACGCCCGCCCATGGCCATCGCGATCTTGGACTTGTACTTGGTGTAGGTCACGGACAACTGGTCGCGCTCGGGCAACGAGAGGACCAGACCCAGCGCCCGCCCGCGCGGGATGATCGTGGCCTTGTGGATGGGATCGTGCTGCGGCACGTTCAGCCCGACCACCGCGTGCCCGGCCTCGTGATAGGCGGTCAGCTTCTTCTCTTCCTCGGTCATGACCATGGACCGCCGTTCCGCGCCCATCATCACCTTGTCCTTGGCGTTCTCGAAATCCTCCATGGTGACGAAACGCCGGTTGCCGCGCGCCGCCATCAGCGCTGCCTCGTTAACCAGGTTCGCCAGATCGGCGCCCGAGAAGCCCGGCGTGCCGCGCGCGATGATGCGCAGATCGACATTCGGACCCAGCGGCACCTTGCGGGCATGGACGCCCAGGATACGCTCGCGGCCCTTGATGTCGGGATTGGGCACCTGCACCTGGCGGTCGAAGCGACCGGGACGCAGGAGTGCCGGGTCCAGCACGTCGGGGCGGTTGGTGGCCGCGACGATGATGATGCCCTCATTGGCCTCGAACCCGTCCATTTCCACCAGAAGCTGGTTCAGCGTCTGCTCGCGTTCGTCATTGCCGCCGCCATAGCCCACACCGCGCGAGCGGCCCACGGCGTCAATCTCGTCGATGAAGACGATGCAGGGCGCGTTCTTCTTGGCCTGTTCGAACATGTCGCGCACGCGGGACGCACCCACACCCACGAACATCTCCACGAAGTCCGAGCCCGAGATGGTGAAGAAGGGCACGCCCGCCTCGCCTGCAATCGCGCGCGCCAGAAGCGTCTTGCCGGTGCCCGGAGGACCCACCAGCAGCGCACCCTTGGGGATCTTGCCGCCCAGGCGGCTGAATTTCTGCGGGTGGCGCAGGAACTCGACGATCTCTTCCAGCTCGTCCTTGGCCTCGTCGATCCCGGCCACATCGTCGAAGGTCACGCGGCCGCTCTTTTCGGTCAGCAGCTTCGCCTTGGACTTGCCGAACCCCATGGCGCCGCCACGACCGCCGCCCTGCATCCGGTTCATGAAGAAGATCCAGATGGCGATCAGCAGCAGGAACGGCAGCCACAGGGTCAGCGCCGACAGGAAGCCGGACTGCTGCTGCGGGCGTGCCTCGATCGGCACGTTGTTCTGCAGGAGCCGCTCGGTCAGGCCCGCGTCCTCGGGTTTGACGGTGCTGTATTGCTGGCCGTCGCGGCCCACGAAGATCACGCGCTCGCCGTCCAGGGTCACGCGGTTCACCTCGCCCTGCTGAACCCGCTCGATGAAGTCGGAATACGTGACCGACCGTGCCGAACTCGTTCCCTGCGTGCCGCTGAACATGTTGAACAGCATGATCATGAGCAGGAACAGTACGATCCAGAATGCGAAGTTGCGCGCGTTGCCCACGGGGCGCCTCCTGTCAGATTGGGTGCCGGGCGTCCCCGGCGCGTGCGTCATACATAGAGATTACAGGGCCGCGATCAATGCGATAATGGGCCGCGCAGCAGATCGGCGGGTCCTTGCCGTGCATGGGCACGCCATTGTGACCCGCCCCGGACCAGCGGCGCGGCCAGCACGGTATCGCCCCGCCAGACCGCCGGCGAGGCCAGCACCGAGGCGCGCGGCAGCCCGCAGGCCGCCCAGGCGCCGATCTGCGCCAGCCCCTGCGGGCCCAGCGCGGCGATGGTGCAACCCTGCGCATCGGTGCCCGGTGCCGGGGTCAGGACCCAGCGGTTGTCCCAGGGTGCGCCGGGTGCGGCGCGCAGCCCGGCAACGGCACGCCATTCGCGCCCGATGCGCAGGCGGTCACCTGCCCGCGAGAGCACACAGCCGTGCAGGGTCGCGCGCTGCGGTTCCGCCAGCGCCCTGCGCAGCGCCGCGCGGCGCGGGCGATACGGCTGGCTTGAAAGCGCGCAGAGCACTCGCGCCACGATCCGTTCGCGGAGGTCGTCCGGCAAGGCGTCCAGCGCACGCGCATCCAGCACCGCGTCGCCCCGCTCCATGCGCAGCAACATCAGTCCCGTCGCCTGCGCGGTCCGCTCCAGCGCTGCTTGCGCCTGCGTCATGGCTGCGGCGGTCCCGGCCAGTCGCTCCGCCCCGATCCCCAGCGGTGCGAGCGCCACCAGCGCCGCCCGCGCCCGCGTGCGCAAGAAGCGGGTATCGGCGTTGGTGGGATCCTCGGCCCATCCCAGCCCGCGGTCGCGCAGCACCGAGCGTAGCACATCGCGCCGGACACCGAGGAGCGGGCGCAGCCATAGCACACCGCCACGACGGTGTGCTTCGGCCATCCCCGCCAGCCCGTCCACGCCCGAGCCGCGCGCCAGCCGCATCAGCAACGTCTCGGCCTGATCGTCCAGCGTATGGCCCAGTGCCACCGCGCCGATCCCGCGCGCCAGCGCCCAGTCGGCGATCAGCGTCCGCCGCGCCCGCCGCGCCGCGTCCATCAGGTTGCCGCCCGGCGCCGGACCGCGTTCCCAGCGCCGAACCGCATGCGCCAGCCCCAGCCGCGCGGCAAGCGCGCCCGCCGCCGCGGCCTCAGTGGCGCTTTCGGCTCGCAACCCGTGATCCACGCTCACCGCTTCCAGCACCACGCCCTGCGCCCGCGCCCAATCCGCCAGCAGCATCATCAGCGCCATGGAATCCCCGCCGCCGGAAACCGCCACCCCCAGCCGTGCCGGTGGCAGCGCGGGCAGGAGCCGCGCCATCGCCTCGGCCAGTTTCGCGTCCGGGGGGCTCACACCCGCCTCCTGCCATCATCTGTGCAAAAATATCCGCGGGGGAGGGCGGCCGCAGGCCGACCGGGGGCGGCAGCCCCCTGCGACGCGGCCGCAGGCGCGCGGCTGGACAGGCGCCTCACCCGCAGTTCAGGCGCGCGAAGAACGCGCGTCCGCGCGCGGCCTCCTCGGTGTCGGGGAAGCGGATCGACAGTTCGTCGAACATGACGCAGGCCTCGGAGGTTTCGCCCAGGTCCGAAAGCGCTTCGCCCAGTGCCAGCAGCGCGGCGGGCGCGCGCGGGCCCTGCGGATCCGCGGTGAACAGGTCGAGATAGGCCCGCGCGGCATCGCCATAGGCGCCGCGCGCGCTGTGCGCCACACCCAGCAGAAGCTGCGCCTCGGCGGTCATCGGCCCGCCGGGATAGGCGTCGATGAACTCGGCCAGCGCCGCGGCGGCGTCGTCGGGGCGATCGTCCTGCAGAAACGCCGCCGCCGCCGCGAAGGCGCGGCGTTCATCGGCGGCCATCAGCGGGCCGTCGTCGCCGGGGGCGGGCTCCGGCGACGGGGCGGCGGCGATGCCATCCGGCAGGCTGAGGTCCAGCCCGCCCAGTGGCGGCGTCCGGCCCAGTTCGCTCACATCGCCGCCTTCCAGTTCGACCAGCCGGAATTCGATATCGCCCAGACGGTTGGTGGCGTCCGACACGACCCGGCGAATGCGGAATTCCAGCTCCTCGGTCTGCGCGGTCAGACGCGCCAGCGCCGCCTCGATCCGGTCGATCCGCTCCAGTGTGTCGCCCTCGACCGGTCGTTCCGCCGCGCCATCGCCGCGCACCAGTTCGGCGCGCAGCCGGGCGATCTCGGCGCCCAGCGCCTCGGTCTCGGCGCGCAGGTCGGCGAGCGTGTCCGCCCGCAGGCCGGACCCGCCCGCACCCAGCGCCAGCGCGACCAGCACCATGAGCGGCAGGAAACGCCCGCGCATGGCCCGCTTACCCCGTCAGCCCGGTCGAAACGACCGTCACCGCGCGGCGGTTGAGGTTCCAGCACCGCGCCTCGGGGCAGGCTTCGACCGGGCGCTCCTTGCCATAGCTGACGGTGCGCATGCGGTTGGCATTGATCCCCTGGCTGACCAGATACTGCATCACCGCATTCGCGCGCCGCGCGCCCAGGGCCACGTTGTATTCGCGGGTGCCGCGCTCGTCGGCGTGCCCTTCGATCAGGATGGCGAATTGCGGGTTGGCGCTCAGCCAGCGCGCCTGTGCGCTGAGGGTCTGGCGCGCGGTGTCGGTCAGGGTGCTCTGGTCGGTTTCAAAGAACACCCGGTCGCCGATGCGCTCGTTGAAATGGGCAATCGAGCGGGGGTCGTTCGGATCGCCCAGCGCGCCGGTCTGGATGCCGCCCGCGCCGCCGCCGTTCCAGCCGTCGGCGCCGTTGCTGTCCCAGCCGCCGCCCGCGCGCGGGTTGTTGCAGGCCGCCAGTGCCAGCGCGGCGACGATCATCAGCGCCTTTGTCATCAGTTTCATGGGTCTTTCCCTCGTGCGGCGGGGTGGTGTCTGCCAATGGCCCCGCAGGTTATGGTTGTGACGGTATCAGATCAGGGCCGCAACGGCGACCATGCCGGGTCCGAGGCAGGCCCCGGCGTGGGGATGCGGCGCAGGTTGCGCCCCGAGATGTCCACCGACCACAGCGCCGGATCGCCGCCTGCGGTCTCGCGGGTGAACATGATGACGCGGCCATTGGGCGCCCAGGTCGGCCCTTCGTCAAGGAACGAGGCCGTGAGCAGGCGTTCCTCGGACCCGTCGGTGCGCATCACGCCGATATGGAACCGGCCCTGGTGCGACTTGGTGAAGGCAATCAGGTCGCCGCGCGGTGACCAGACCGGCGTGCCGTAGCGCCCCTGGCCGAAGCTGATGCGCCGGGCCTCGCCGCCGTTCGCAGGCATGATGTAAAGCTGCGAGGTGCCCGAGCGGTCGGATTCGAACACCACCCGGCTGCCATCGGGCGAGAAGCTGGGCGCGGTGGCGATCGACGGTGCGTTGGTCAACTGCAGCCGCTGCCCGTTCGACAGGTTCAGCCGGTAAAGGTCCGTGGTCCCGCCGACCGACAGCGAATAGATCATGCTGCCGCCATCGGGCGAAAAGCGGGGCGCGAAGGTCATGGTGCCGGGCTGGTCGCCCACCACCTGCCGCCGCATGGTGGCCAGGTCCATCAGATAGATGCGCGGCGTGCCGGTTTCATAGCTGGTATAGAGGATCCGCTCGCCATTGGGCGAAAACCGCGGTGCAATCACCAGCGCGCGCCCGTCGGTCAGATATTCGACATTGGCGCCGTCCTGATCCATCACCGCCAGCCGTTTCACGCGGTTTTCGCGCGGACCCGATTCGGCGACGAACACCACGCGGCTGTCGAAATAGCCGCCCTCTCCGGTGATGCGGCTGTAGACCGCGTCCGAGACCTTGTGCGCCATGCGCCGCCAGGCATCGGTGCTGCCCTGGAATTGCAGCCCGTCGCCCATCTGCCGCCCCGAGACGATGTCGAACAGGCGGAACTTGACCGACATGCGGTTGCCCTGCACCGATACCGCGCCGGTGATCAGCGCCTGCGCGTTGATCGCCCGCCAGTCGGCATATTGCACCGGGGCATCAAAGCTGGTGATCCGCGCGATATGGGCCGAGGCCGGGATCTCGCGGAACAGTCCGGTGTTGCTCAGGTTCGCGGAGATCACGCGGGAAAGCTGGTCGGAATACTGCTGCCCGGCGCTGTTTTCGGCCACGAAGGCCGGCACGGCGAAAGGCATCGGTTCGATCACGCCTTCGGTGATTTCGATCCGCAGCGGTCCGGACTGGGCCTGCGCGGCACTTGCGGTCAGGAGCAGCGCAAGCGTGGCAAGCATGCCAAGCGCGCAGGCCAGCGCGGCGAACAACGCCGCGCGAACGGGCCGGAACGGGGCAGGGTGGGCAAGAATACTCATCTGATACGCATCCCTTCGGGGTTGAACGTGATTTCTATATCACGCCAGTGATCGTATTTCTCGGGCGGCAGGCCGTAGCCGTCGCCGGCGCAGCGGATGATCGCGCGGCGCGCGGCCTCGAAGGCCTGCGAGGTGGCCGACTCGCCGCCGCCCGAGGCGCTGATCATCCGGATCGAGCCCATTTCGGGCATGGCGTTGGGGGTCATGGACACGCCCACCACCACGGTCACGCCCATCGCCTCGGTCGACAGCGCGCCCAGGTTCCAGCATTGCTGCACCGCCAGGCGCAGCCCGTCGGCTTCGGACTGGCTCAGCCCGCCGGTGGCGGCGCGCGCGGGGCCGGGGTCGGCGGCACCGCCTGCCAGCGCCTCGGCCAGTGCATCGGCGATAGCGTCGCGCGGGGCCTCGGGCTCGGGGTCCGGTTCGGGCGCGGGTTGCGGCGGCGGTGCGGGCCGTTCGGCGGTCTGCGCGGGTTCGGGCTGGGGCTCCGGTTGGGGTTCGGGTTCGGGCCGGGGTTGCGGGCGCTCGGGGCGGCGCTGCGGGCGCGGGCTGATCTCGGGCGCGCGGGCGGCCAGGTCCAGCGACTCGCGGTCGGTTTCCGTCGCTTCGGTGACGATCTCGGTGGTGGCCTCGGGCAGGGCGGTGGCCTGGGCTTCGGGTTCCACCACTTCTGCCTCGCGTTCGGCATCGGGGGTGATCGCCGCGGACTCGGCGATGTCGATGCGGGCCTCGGGGTCGGGGGCCTCGCTCGGCGTGGGGGCGACGCGGTCCACGGGGCGCGGGCGCGGGCGCACCGAACTGCCCGGCGCGGGCAGGGGTGAAAACACGACACCGGTTTCAGGCACAACAGGCGCCGCCGGTTCGGGCTGTGGCTGCGGTTCCGGTTCGGGCTGCGGTGCGGGGGCCGGTTCCGGCGCGGGCGCGGGGGGCGGGTCCTGCTCCAGCGGTGCCGGTGCGGCGATTTCCGGTTCGGGGGTGGGTTCGGGCGCCGGTTCGGGGGCCGGTTCGGGCTCGGGCGCCGGCGCCGGTTGCGGCGCCGGGTCGGGGCTGCGCGCGGGGGCCTGCAATGCGGCGAATTCCTCGGCCGAGATCAGGGCGACATCGGTCACGGGCACGCGCATGCCGGAATCGGGCGCGCGGAACAGGTCACCGACCATCACCCAGAGGATGAGGCCGATGTGCATGGCGCCCGAAATCTTCTGTCCCGTGTCCAGGGGCATGGGGTGTCCGTTCTGCCCTTGCTCAGTTCTGTCCGTCGAAGCGCGGCCCGTCGGTGTCGGTCACCAGCCCGATGTTGTTGAACCCGCCCGAGTTGAGCGCCCCCATCACCTGCACCACGCGCTCATACGGGATGGAGCCGTCGGCGCGCAGGAAGATGCGGTTGTCGCGCCGCTCGGCGGCCACCGCGCGCAGTTGCGGGATCAGGTCCCCGGCGGTGATTTCCGTGGTCATGATCATCACCCGCCCGTCAGCGGTCAGCGTGACCGACAGCGGCTCTTCCTGCTCGGCGGGCAGCGCCCCGGCCGAGGTGCGCGGCAATTCCACCGGCACGCCCACGGTCAGCATGGGCGCGGCCACCATGAAGATGATCAGCAACACCAGCATCACGTCCACAAAGGGCGTGACGTTGATCTCCGACATGCGCCCGCCGCGCGCCGCGCGGCGCCGACCGCCGCCCTTGCCGCCATTGCGCCGGATGACCTGCCCCCCCATGGTTCAGGCCGCGTCCAGCTGGCGCGACAGGATCGTGTTGAATTCGTCCGCGAAGGCTTCATAGCCCGAGACGATGGCCTCGGAATCCTCGGTCAGCTTGTTGTAGAAGATGGTCGCGGGGATGGCGGCCAGCAGCCCCAGCCCGGTTGCCAGCAGCGCCTCGGCGATGCCCGGCGCCACCACGGCCAGGTTGGTGGACTGCGCAAGGGCGATTTCCTCGAAGGCGTGCTTGATGCCCCAGACAGTGCCGAACAGCCCGATGAAGGGCGAGGCCGACCCGACCGAGGCCAGAAACGTCAGCCCGCCCTGCAGCTCGCGCGCTTCCTTGGTGATGGCCACATCCATGGACCGGTCGATGCGTTGCACCGCGCCGGGGATCAGCGCGCCGTCATGGCGGTGGCTGCGCCGCCATTCGGCCATCCCGGCGGCAAAGACGCGCGCAGGCGGCGTGGGCGGTTCGGGGCCGATCTGGTCGTAAAGCTCGTCCAGCGGTTCGCCCGACCAGAAGGCGGCGTCGAACTGGTCGGCCTCGCTGCGGGCGCGGCGGTAGCGGATCAGCTTCTGGATGATGATCCCCCAGGACCAGAACGAGGCCAGGATCAGGATGATCATGACCAGTTGCACGGTCACCGTGGCGCGCGCGAACAGCGCGACCAGCGAAAAGTCGATATCTTGCGTCGCCGCAAGGGCGGTCTGTTCCATGGGCCTGCTCACTCAAGAAAGGCCACCCTTGCACCGGGCGGCTCTGTTTGGCGGCGAATCTACAGGTTTTCGGCCCTCAAAGCCAACAGATCGACCGGTGATGCAACAAATTTATCCGTGATCGATGCAAAGGGCGCGCAGCGCGGCGGGAAACCGCCGGGGGCGGGCGCCCGCGTCCAGGCAGACCAGCACCACGCGGGCGTCGAACAGGAGCGCATCGCCGCGCCGCACCTGCTGGCGCAGGGTCAGCCGCGCAGGGGTCGCGGCCTCTGCCTCGGTGGTGACGCTCAGCAGATCGTCGAACCGGGCCGGGGCCAGATAGTCGGCCTCTACCCGCCGGACGGCGAAGACCAGACCTTGTTCGGCCTTCAGCGCCGCCTGATCGACCCCCAGCGCCCGCACCCACTCGCTGCGCGCGCGTTCGATGAACTTCAGGTAATTCGCGTAATAGACGATGCCCGCAAGGTCGGTGTCCTCGTAATAGACGCGGACGGAGTGGGTGTGGGTCATTTGGTGTCCTTCCGTCCTTGTGCGCCGTCTGGGGGGCGTGCGGTGCGCGACCCTCTAGCATCGGCGCGCGACCGGGGCCACGGGGAAGGCGGGCGGAACGGGGCGGGGGGGCAGGCGGGATCCTACCGGGAGTCATGTTGGACGGGGATCATCCGAACACCTGATAAGGACAACCATATGAAAAAAAGTTGTGTTTATCGAATATTCAAGTAATTCCAGAGGCCTGGGTGTATACACACGCCCAAGCTAGGCTTCAAAAACTCTTCCCCGCGATGAAACCAATAATATCGCCTCGCGTTGAAAGAGTCATCGTAATTTCCAATAACACCGTAATGAAACAAGTCGTCAACGAGTGTGGAGGTATTCGCAAATCCAAACTTCGCTATGACTGATCTATCGAATTCATCAAATGACTTGTAAAGTCTCTTGTTTATATTCTCCCTAAGTGTTTTAGCGATGGCATTCCCATGTCTTACGCTTATCTCATCCTTGATTTCATTCATCGCTCGCCTTGAATACTCGTTAAGCGCATTCTTTATCTCATCTTCCCCTATTCTGGGTGAATCTGGGTTCTCGTCTGCTATCGAGTTGAGTAGCTGCACAACATCACGAGGTCGTCCCCAAGTGTTTATTTTAATAAAATTCTCAAGTAGAATGGTCTTCTTTCCGAAATTAATTTTGGGTTCAACAAAATCAGCAAAATTGATTACTTCTAGATGTTTGGAGTGAATGACTTTCTGGATAAGAAGTCGAAACAGAAGTGTCTCGCTCCCATCACTCATGTCCCATTCTAGCTTAACGCTTTTGCCGTCCACGAGTTTTCCGATTTCGGAATCCATGTCATTAAGCAGATTCCGAATCTCTGGTCTGAGCGCACATACAATGTGAAAATCAAGATTGTGCTTAATAAAGAAATTATTTAATTCACGAGCTGATCTCAGTATGTCACGGACCATCGCTGCCCGAACCTTAACCTCGTCATCTGCTGCATCAAGTCGCGACAAAACTAGCTCGTCAACATACAAGTAAAACAAATGATCTTGATGGTGACGCCTCAATAGCTCGAGCGCTGCACTGATATACTCACTCAAGGGAACTTCGCTCCCCCCTTTGTATTTGGCGAAGTCAAATCCAACAGACGCTGAAATGTCAAACATCTCTGCAGATATCTCAACTGAGGCTGATTTCAAAACACCTTCGAAAATAGACGAGAGTCGACTCCTCTTTCCAAGGACGAATTTCGTAAATTGTGAAGTGAATGAGTTCTCACTCAGCTCTTCAGCAATTTTTACCAAAAAAGTTCTAAGCCAAATTTCTCGAAAATCATAATTCAAAAAAATGTTCCTAGAATTAACAACTCCCAGCATATCTATTTTTTGGGTTCTCGCGGCGCTATTGTAGTCTTTTGGCTTGACATCGGAGTGAAACGAAAAAAACTTTGATATGTATCCCTTTTCTTTTAGTTTTTCCGACAAGTAAAACTGAACAGCCGTTTTTCCTGAGCCTTTTCGTCCAACAATAATGTATTTTCTCTTGTTGTTGAGTGAATTCATCGAAAACGAGGTCGGCAGAATGAAAGTCGAGTGGAAATACTCGGGAAAGTTGTTGCCTTCGTCAATCGCCTCCACGTCGCCAAAGTAACAATCAGACAGCATCTCTTATCCATCCATCGTCAGCACATTGATAAACGCCGCCTGCGGGATATCGACCTTCCCGAACTGGCGCTTCTTCTTCGTACCCGTTTTCTGATTCTCGAGCAATGTCTTCTTGCACGCCATGTCCCCGCCGTTGGCTGCCTGGATCGGTATTTCAAACATGTTGCGGGGGATCGGCGCCTTGATGTTTTCGCACATGCCGCCGCCCCGCCACGCCTCAGGCCCGCCCCGCCGCGCCCGACAGCATCACCGGGTCCACGCCCAGCGCGCGCAGCGCGGCCTCCCATTGCGCGGGGGGCGCGGTGTCGAAGACCAGCGCGGCAGTGGCGGCGACGCTCAGCCAGCCGTTGGCAAGGATCTCCTCCTCCAGTTGCCCCGGCGCCCAGCCCGCATAGCCCAGCATCATCCGCGCCCGCGCCGGGCCGCGCCCGTGCAGCATGTCCTCGAGGATATCAAGCGTGGCGCTCATGGCGATGCCCTCGGCCACCGGCAGGGTGGTGGCACCGCCATCATACTCGGCGCTGTGCAGCACGAATCCGCGGCCATGCTCCACCGGACCGCCGAAATGGACCGCTGCATCGGGTGCGCTGTGCTGCGCGTCCTCGGCGACCAGTTCCAGATGCGCCATCAGCGCGCCCAGCCGCAGGTCCGGCAGCGGCTTGTTGACGATCAGCCCCATGGCGCCCTGCGGCGAGTGCGAGCAGATACAGACCACGCTGCGCGCGAATCGCATGTCGGGCATGCCGGGCATGGCGATCAGCAGCTTGCCGGTCAGGTCCAGGTGATCCGAGGCGCTCATGCGCTGACCATGCCGCAGCCGCGAAGGCTTGCCAAGCCATTCCCGGCGCCTGGGCGGGTGGTTTCTGCACCTTTGGGTTGTGTCATGCGATGCAGCCGGGCCACAACGCCGCCGGTCTCCGAAACGTGACTTCCCTTTCGCCGCATTACAGCGGAATCCTCGACCGCATGACCCGAGAACCGAACCCCGGACCTGCGCGGCTGCGCGCCCTTGCCCGAGCGCTGCGCCTCTCACCCGGCCCGTCCTCACCCGGCCTGACAGTGCGCCCCGCCTTGCGCGCGCTCGCCGCAGCCGCGATCATGGCCGTTGCGTCGATTGTGCCCGTCGATGCCCAGGGGCGCGGGGCCGAGCAGGTCTCGGCCGAGTTCCGCACGGGCTGGGTGCGCGACGATGGCCGCCGGATGGCCGCGCTGCATCTGCGGCTGGCACCGGGCTGGATGACCTATTGGCGGGTCCCCGGCGAAGGCGGTCTGGCATTGCGCATGGACTGGTCCGGGTCCGAGAACCTGGCCGGGGTGGACAAGCACTGGCCCAGTCCGCGCGTGTTCGTGCAGAACGGCTATTACAACATCGGTTACCGCGACGAACTGGTGCTGCCCATCGAACTGACCCCCGTCGATCCCGCGCGCCCCATGGTCTTTGTCGCCGCGATCACACTGGGGGTGTGCCGCGATGTCTGCATTCCGGTGGACCTGCGCCTGCGTGCCGATCTGAGCGCACCCGGCCGCCCCGACGCGCTGATCGAGGCCGCCCTGTCGCAAGCGCCGCGCCCGGCGCTGGACGCAGGGCTGCGCGCCGCGCGGTGCGGGCTGGAACCGGCCGAGCGCAACGGGATGCGCCTGCGCGCGGAACTGGACCTGCCGGAAACCGGCGCCAACGAACGCGTGATCGTCGAACTGCCGGGCCAGGAGGCGCGGGTGCGCGATCTGGGCAGCCTGCGCAACGGCGATCTGCTGCGCGGCGAGGCGCTGATCACGCCGCCACGGCGCGGCACCTTGAGCGTGAACCGCTCGGATATCCGCCTGACGGTGCTGAGCGATGCGGGCGCCGTGCAACACACCGGCTGCACGGCGGCGCCCTGAGCGGAAAGCCGCGCCGCCACGGTCCTGAGGCGCCGGACCGGTCGGGGCTGTCGCGCCCGATGGCGGGGAACCCGGGCCACAGTCCCCATTGCCAGACCAGAGACCGGCGCGGCCCTGTCGCCCACCGCGCACACCGAAGCGCCCGCACAGGGTGGCAGCTCGGGGGGGGGCGGCCCATTGCGGGCCGTTGTCGACCCGCGCGGGCTGCACCGCGCAAGCTGGATCATCCGCCTCATGCCAGCGCCCGGTGGGTGCCGCACGTTCGCGCCGCTCAGGCCCGGCGCCGGACGCGCCGACGTGATGACGCATCTGACCGGCCGATCCTGCGCGGTGGCGAATCAGAACGGGATTTCGTCATCCATGTCGGGCGGGCCGCCGCCATAGCCGCCGCGATCATTGCCACGGTCGCCGCCCCCGCCTCCGCCCCCGCCACTGCCACTGCCACTGCCACTGCCACTGCCGCCACCGTCACCGCCACGCCCGTCCAGCATGGTCAGCGTGCCGCCCATTCCGGCCACCACGATATCGGTCGAATAGCGATCCTGCCCGCTCTGGTCCTGCCACTTCCGGGTCTGCAGCGACCCCTCCACATAGACCTTCGACCCCTTGCGCAGGTATTGCTCGGCCACCCGCACCAGCCCGTCACCACGCAGCACCACATTGTGCCATTCGGTGCGTTCGCGCTGTTCGCCGGTGTTGCGGTCGCGCCAGCGCTCCGAGGTGGCAATGCGCAGGTTGCACAGCTTGCCGCCATCGGGGAAGGTCCGCACCTCGGGGTCGCGCCCCAGATTGCCCACCAGGATCACCTTGTTCACCGAACCTGCCATTGCGCCGCTCCCTTCGCGAATCCCGTTTCCACCCGCTTACACCAAGCCTGCGCGATACTCTACAAGACTGGTTAACGATCCCTGAAGCCCTGACTCCTTGCCGCGCCGCCCGCCCCGGAGGCGCAAACCGCTGGATTCGGCGCGCGTTTCCAGTATCATGTGCGCACGGAAACAACAGGGGCGGAACCCATGCGACAGACGGCGCGGCGCACGGGACAGGCGCTGGCGGTGCTCTGCCTGGTGGCATCGCCCGCAGCGGCGCAGGGGCTCAACCTTTCGGGGCAGTCCTCGGCCTCGCGCGCTGATATCCTGCACAACCAGACCCGGCTGATGGACGGTCGGCTGTCGGAACAGTATTCGCGCTCGGACCGGCTGCTGCCGCCCGGCACCCGCGCCGGGCGCAACGTCGCCATCCCCGCCTATACCGGCCCCCGGACCGGCCCGCATGTCGACCTCGCCCGCGCCGCCGCGCGCCGCCATGACCTGCCCGAAGACCTGTTCCTGCGCCTCGTGCATCAGGAAAGCCGCTGGAACCCGGACGCCGTGTCCAGCAAGGGCGCGCTGGGGCTGGCCCAACTGATGCCGGAGACGGCGCGGCTTCTGGGCGTGGACCCGCTGGACCCGGCGCAGAACCTCGACGGGGGCGCGCGCTACCTGCGGATGATGTTCGACCGCTTCGGCGACTGGGAACTGGCGCTGGCGGCGTATAATGCCGGGCCGGGCGCGGTCGATGCCCATGGCGGCATCCCGCCCTTCGCCGAAACGCGCCAGTACGTGCAGATCATCCTCGGGTCAGGCTGACCGCCCGGCAACGCGGGCGCCTTCACCCCGGCCGGCGCAGGGTCATGTGCACCACGTCGCAATTGCCCGACTGGAACGCCCCCGCGCAGGAGGTGAGGTAATACTCCCACATGCGGCGAAAGCGCTCGTCATAGCCCAGCGCGGCGATCTGATCCCATTGCTCGTTGAATCGGTCGTTCCAGCGCCGCAGGGTCTGGCTGTAGCTTTCGGCAAAGCCGAAACTGTCCACCAGCGTCAGCCCCACCTGCGCCGCCTGGCGCCTGAGCGGCGCGACCGCGCCCAGCATCCCGCCGGGAAAGATGTATTTCTGGATGAAATCGACATGGCGGCGATAGGCCTCGAACCGGTCGTCCGGCACGGTGATGACCTGCAGCGCGGCGCGCGCACCGGGGCGCAGCCGGTCGTGCAGGGTGCGGAAATAGGCGGGCCAGTAGCGTTCGCCCACTGCCTCGAACATCTCGATCGAGGCGACCCCGTCATAGCTGCCGCGCTCGTCGCGATAGTCGCGCAGCACGATCTCCACCCGGTCCGATACCCCCGCCGCCGCCATCCGCGCCACCGCGTAATCATGCTGCGCCTGGCTGATGGTCAGCCCGGTCACCCGCAGCCCCCGCTCGCGCGCGGCGTATTCGGCAAAGCCGCCCCAGCCGCAGCCGATTTCCAGCACGTGATCCCCCGGCTTCACCGCCAGCCGGTCCAGAAGCGCGGCGTATTTCTGCTCCTGCGCGCGCTCGAGTGATTCCTGCCCGGTGCGGAACAGCGCCGAGGAATAGGTCATCGTGTCATCCAGCCACAGCCGGTAGAAATCATTGCCCAGGTCGTAGTGATGGGCGATGTTGCGCCGCGCCTGCCCCTTGCTGTTGGACCGCAGCCAGTGGCGCAGCCGCTCATAGGCGCGGACCAGCCCCATGGGGAGCACCTCGTCATAGACGCTGGGATTGCCGTCATTGATCAGGTCCATGAAGGCCTGAAGGTCGGGCGAGGACCACCAACCTTCCAGATAGGCTTCGGAAAACCCCATGTCGCCCTCGCGGATCAGCCGTGCAAACAGGTCGGGGTTGTGGACATGAATCTCGGCCACATGGCCGGGATGCGCGCCCTCGGCCCGGAAGCGCCGCCCGTCCGGCAATACCACGTCCAGCCGTCCGCGGTTGAGCCCCTGCGCCATGCGAAAGGCCGGGGCGAAGTAGCGCGGCAGGTCGTGCTGCCCTTCGGTGCCGGTCAGGATCATCGCCGTTTCCCTGTCTTGGTGCGGACCGGGCCGATGCCTGCCGCTCTGGTCATCATCTGTGCAAAAATATCCCGGGGGGAGTCCAGCCCTTCAGGGCTGGACGGGGGGCTGGCCCCCCACCTGACCCGGCGTCGCTGCACCGCCTCACGCATCCGCCTTCAGCGCCTCGTAAGCCGCCAGTGCCCGCTTGCGCCCGCTGTCCAGATCGACCAGTGGCGCCGGCGGGGCCATGTCCGGCGCAAGGCCCCAGGAGCGTGGGCAGGCGTCGAAGAAGGCCAGCGCATCGGCATGCGGCGCGCGCGCCCCCTCGGTCAGGAAGCGGCGGCGATAGCGGGCGTCGGCGTCGAACTTGTCGGCCTGGAGCGCGGGGTTGAAGACGCGGAAATAGGGCGCGGCATCGGGGCCGGACCCGGCCACCCACTGCCAGCCCATGGCGTTCGAGGCCGGGTCCCAGTCGATCAGGCAATCTGCGAACCAGTCCAGCCCCACCTTCCAGTGTACCAGCATGTGCTTGGTCAGATAGGACGCCACGATCATCCGCGCGCGGTTGTGCATGGTGCCGGTGACATACATCTCGCGCATCGCGGCATCGACGAAGGCCACGCCCGTGCGGCCCTGTTTCCAGCGCCGCACGGCGTCGTTGTCGGCATCCATTTTCCAAGGAAAATCAGACCATTCTGGGCGAAAGTTCTCGCGGTCCATGCGCGGATGATGATAGAGCAGATGCCAGGCGAATTCGCGCCAGACCAGTTCCTTCAGGAAATGCTCGGCGCCGCGTGCGCCGTGCTCCATGGCGCGGCGTCCGGCATGCCAGACCTCCCGAATGCCGATCTCGCCCCAGGTCAGGTTCTCCGACAGGCGCGATGTAGCCTCGGCATCGGGGAAATCGCGCCGGGTCTTGTAGTCGTCGATGGCGTGGTCGATGAACCGCTCCAGCCGCTCGCGCGCGGCGTCCTCACCCACGCAGACATGGCGGGCGACCACATCGGCGCCGCGGTTCATGGCTGCGCCAAGAGCCCAGTCGGCAAGGGTATCGCTTGCGGGCCAGTGCTGCGGGGCCTGCAGCGCCGTGGGGGCAGGGGCAGGGGCAGGCACCGCGCGGTCGCGCACGGCGCGCCAATAGGGGGAATAGACCTTGTACACGCCGCCGCTGCCGGTTTCGACCTCCCAGGGTTCAAAGAGGACATGCCCGGCAAAGCTGCGCGCGTCGATGCCGCGCTCCTGCAGGGGTTTCTTGATCTTCGCATCGCGGTCGCGGGTGGCGGCATCATACTGCCGCCCCCACCAGACCGCGCCGGCGCCGGTCTCGGAAACCAGCGCATCCAGCACCGCCGCCGCATCGCCCTGCCGCAGGATCAGCCGTGTGCCCATGCCCGCCAGCGTTTCGGCGAAGCGCTCCAGCGCCAGCCCCAGCCGCCATTTCGGCGCCGCACCCAGCCCGTCAATCTGCGGGTCGCGGATGAACACGGGGATCAGCGGGCGGCCGGTCCCGGCGGCCTCGGCCAGCATCGGGTTGTCGGCCAGCCGCAGGTCACGGCGGAACCACAGGATGATCGGAGACGTGTCGGCCATTCGGTGCCTGTCGGGAGAGATTACAGGACCTGATCTAGCGCGCCGATCAGCCGGTCAAGTTCACCCCGCGACGTATAGTGCACAAACGAGAGTCGCAGCACGCCGTGGCCCGGGTCGATCCCCAGTGCCGCCAGCGCCCGGTCGGCATAAAAACTGCCGCCGCCCGCCATGATCCCGTGCGCGGCCAGCGCGCGGGCCAGATCGGCGCCGGGGCGGGAGTGGGTCAGCGCCACGGTAGGCGCGCGGCCTTCGGCGCGGGCAGGACCCAGAAGGCGCAGGTCATTGCGCCCGGCCACGTAGTCCAGCAGCGGCTGCAGCAGCGCGGTTTCGTGCCCGCGCATCAGGTCATGCACCGCCGCTGCGCGCCCGGCGGGGCCGGGGTCCGGGCTTTCGGCGTGATGCGCGCCGTAAAGCGCGTCGATGTAATCCGCGAGCCCGGCGCAGGCAGCGATCTGCGCATGGTCCGGCCCGGCGGGGGTGAAGCGCTTGGTGGGCGCCTCGGCGTTGAAGTAATGCGCCTGGTTGGGCAGGGCGCGGGCCAGCTCGGGGCGCATGACCATCAGACCCTGATGCGGGCCATAGGTCTTGTAGGCCGAAAACAGGTAGATATCGGCCTCCAGCGCCCCCACATCCGGCAGCCCGTGCGGCGCATAGGAGACGCCATCGACGCAACTGAAGGCGCCCGCGTCGCGGATCATGGCGCAGAGCGCGGCCACCGGGTTGATCTCGCCCACAACGTTCGAGCAATGCGGGAAGGCCACAAGCTTCACCCGTTCGTCCAGCAGGTTCGCCAGCGCGTCCGGGTCCAGATGCCCGGTGTCTGGGTCGAGCGTCCATTCGCGCACCTCGATCCCGCGCGCTGCCAGCCGTCGCCAGGGGCCGGTGTTGGCCTCGTGGTCCTGATCGGTGACGATGATCGCATCGCCCGGGCGCAGCATGTCGGAGAAGGCCTGCGCCAGCACATAGGTGTTGCCGGTGGTCGAGGGGCCGAAGCTGAGCGCCTCGGGCGGCACACCCATCATCGCCGACAGCCGGTCGCGGGCCTCGTCCATTTCGGCACCCGCGTCCTGGCTGGCGGGATAGGCGCCATAGGGCTGCACCTTGCGCATGCGGTAGAAGCGCGTCAGCCGGTCGATCACCGGCGCGCAGGTGTAGGAGCCGCCCGCGTTTTCAAAGAACGCCTGATCCTGCAGGGATGGTTCGGAAAAGGCAGGAAACTGCGCGCGGACGAAACGCAGGTCGAGGGTCGGGGCGTTGGTCGGGGCGTGGGTCGGGGCGCGGGGTGTGGCGGGGGGCGTGGCGGCAGAGCCGGTGAGCGGCGGGGGCGTGGTCATGGCGGTCCTTCCTGCGGGCGCGGCCGTGTCGGCGTGTGGGCGTGTGGGCGTGTGGGCGCGACTGTGCCCGACCGGGCGGCAGATGCAACCCCGTTGGCGCGTGTGGCCGTGGTTGCAAAAGCGCCCCCTCAGCGCCCCGCCCGCCCGCCCATGGCGCTTCGGGGGCGCTGCCCGGCGCAAAGGCGCGCCGGGCAAGGGGGCGTTCAGCGCCGGACGCCGGCCGAGCCGTCAAGCATGGTGCCGGCGATGGCGCGTGCGGCATGCGACAGCAGGAAGCGCACCGCCTGAGCGACCGCGTCGGCGTGACTTCGTCGGCGTGACCCGGCCAACCGGTCGCGGTCAGTCCGGTGCACTGGCGGATGACCTCGGGCGCCGGGGGCGGTCGCGTTGCCCCGAAGTCCGCGCCGACCCAGCGCGCTGGCGCCGCAGAAATTCACCACCAATCCGCCGGTCTGCGGATACGGCAGCGCCGCGCCGATCCGCGCCAGCGGCGCCGTCACGTTCACCGCGAACACCTGCCTGGCCAGACCCGGGGCGCATGGCTCCATCGGCGGTTCGGGCAGGGCTGCTGCGGCATTGTTCACGAACCCGTCCAGCCGCCCGAACCGGTCGATGACGGCGGCGATGATCCCGGCTGCCGGGGCCGTGGCAAGATCGGCCTGATGGACAAGCGCGTGCGGATGCCGGAACGAAAACACCGCAGCCTCCTCGGCTGCGGTGTTCCAGGTGATGGCGATGTCATGGTCCGGCGCCAGACCTTCGGCGATGGCGCGCCCGATCCCGCGCGCGCCGCCAGTTATCAGAATGGCCCGCCGGGCCACCGGCCTTATGCGGCGGCCAGATCGCGCAGCACATAGTGCAGCACGCCGCCGTGTTCGACATACTCCTTCTCGATCGCCGTATCGATCCGGCACTTGAGCGTGATCGCCTTTTCGCTGCCGTCGGCATAGCGGATGGTGCAGGGCACTTCGGAGAGCGGTTTCAGATCACCCTCCAGCCCGGTGATGGTCACCACCTCGTCGCCCTTCAGGCGCAGCGACTTGCGCGTATCGCCGCCGGTGAATTCGAACGGGATGACCCCCATGCCGACCAGGTTGGAGCGGTGGATGCGTTCGAACGATTCGGCGATCACCGCCTTGACGCCCAGAAGCGCGGTGCCCTTGGCCGCCCAGTCGCGCGAGGACCCCGCGCCATACTGCTCGCCACCAAAGATCACCAGCGGCACACCCTGATCCTGCCACGCCATCGCTGCGTCATAGATCGAGGTCTGCGCCCCGTCCGGTCCCAGCGTGTAGCCGCCTTCGACGCCGTCCAGCATCTCGTTGCGGATGCGGATATTGGCGAAGGTGCCGCGCATCATCACCTCGTGGTTGCCGCGCCGCGCGCCGTAGCTGTTGAACTCGCGCACCGGCACCTGACGGTCGACCAGATACTTGCCCGCTGGTGTGGTGTCCTTGAAGGACCCGGCGGGGCTGATGTGGTCGGTGGTGATCATGTCGCCCAGGATCGCCAGCACGCGGGCGCCCTCGACATTGCTGATGCTGCCCTTTTCGGGGCTCATGTTCTGGAAGTAGGGCGGGTTCTGCACGTAGGTCGAGCTTGCGGGCCAGTCATAGGTCAGCGCGTCGGTGGTTTCGACCGACTGCCACTTCTCGTCGCCCTTGAACACATCGGCATAGCGCGACTGGAACGCCTCGCGCGTGACGGTCTTTTCCACCAGCTCGGCGATTTCCTTCTGGCTGGGCCAGATGTCCTTCAGATACACCGGGTTGCCGTCCTGGTCATGGCCCAGCGGTTCGGTGGTGATGTCCACGTTCATGTCACCCACCAGCGCATAGGCCACCACCAGCGGCGGCGAGGCCAGATAGTTGGCGCGCACATCCGGCGAGATGCGCCCTTCGAAGTTGCGGTTGCCCGACAGCACCGACACGCCGATCAGGTCATTGTCATTGATGCATTTCGAGATTTCGGGCGCCAGCGGGCCCGAGTTGCCGATGCAGGTGGTGCAGCCATAGCCCACCAGGTTGAAGCCGATCTTGTCCAGATCCTCCTGCAGGCCCGCGGCCTCCAGATAGTGGCTGACCACCTGGCTGCCCGGCGCCAGCGAGGTCTTCACCCAGGGCTTGCGGTTCAGACCCTTCTCGGCGGCCTTGCGCGCCACCAGCCCGGCCCCGATCATCACATAGGGGTTCGAGGTGTTGGTGCAGGACGTGATCGAGGCGATCACGATGGAGCCATCGTGCAACTGGTAGTGCTTGCCGTCGGGGCTGTTGACATAGCCGCGGGCATGGTGCCCCTCGTCGCCGGGGATATCGGCGGGTTCGGGCGCGCCGCCTTCGCCTTCCCAGCGGAGTTCCTCTTTCGGGGTGGCGTCCTTGCCTTCGCGCTGGCCCTTCACATAGGCCGAGAAGGTGCGCGCGGCCTTGTCCAGCGCGACGAAATCCTGCGGGCGCTTGGGGCCCGAAATGGCCGGGACAATGGTGCCCATGTCCAGTTCCAGCGTGTCGGTATAGATCGGCGCATAATCGGCATCGCGCCAGAAGCCGTTGGCCTTGGCATAGGCTTCGACCAGTGCGATCCGGTCCTCTTCGCGGCCGGTCTGGCGCAGGTAGCGGAGCGTCTCGTCATCGATGGGGAAGAAGCCGCAGGTGGCGCCGTATTCGGGGGCCATGTTGGCGATGGTCGCGCGGTCGGCCAGCGGCAGGTTGTCCAGCCCGGGGCCATAGAATTCCACGAACTTGCCCACCACGCCCCTGGCGCGCAGCATCTCCACCACTTTCAGCACCAGATCGGTGCCGGTGGTGCCTTCGACCATGGCGCCGGTCAGCCTGAAGCCCACGACCTCGGGAATCAGCATGGAAATCGGCTGGCCCAGCATCGCGGCCTCGGCCTCGATCCCGCCGACACCCCAGCCCAGAACAGCCGCACCGTTGACCATGGTGGTGTGGCTGTCCGTCCCCACCAGCGTGTCGGGATAGGCCACGGTCTCGCCCGACTGGTCCGCATCGGTCCAGACGGTCTGCGCGAGGTATTCCAGGTTCACCTGATGGCAGATGCCGGTGCCGGGCGGGACCACACGGAAGTTGTTGAACGCGCTCTGACCCCATTTCAGGAAGGTGTAGCGCTCGATGTTGCGCTCATACTCGCGGTCCACGTTCATCTGGAAGGCGCGCGGGTTGCCGAACTCGTCGATCATCACGGAGTGGTCGATGACCAGATCCACGGGGTTCAGCGGGTTGATCTTTTCCGGATCGCCCCCCAGCGCCTTGATGCCGTCGCGCATGGCGGCCAGATCCACCACCGCCGGAACGCCGGTGAAATCCTGCATCAGCACGCGCGCGGGGCGATAAGCGATCTCGCGCGGGTTCTTGCCGCCCTGTTCGGCCCATGTGCCAAAGGCGCGGATGTCATCGACCGTGACGGTCTTGCCGTCCTCGAACCGCAGCATGTTCTCCAGCACGACCTTGAGCGCGGCGGGCAGTTTCGAGAACGCGCCGAGGCCCGCCTTTTCGGCTTCGGGAATCGAGTAATAGGCGAATGTCTTGCCGCCGACCTCGAGCTTGCGGCGCACGCCGCTGGTATCCTGTCCGGTCACAATGGTCATGGTCTGGCCTCCCATCTGGGTTGCTGATCGGGGAATTCTGCGCAGGACATGCCTTATTGCGGGGCTTCGATCAAGGGGCTGGCGGCAAAATTGTATACCGTTGTGCACAAAAATCCGTGCAACAGTGTCGCGCAATCGCGCGCTCTCTCAAAACCTTGATTGGCCGAGGCAGGGATGCTTGGTTAGATACGCTCCACCCGGTCCCAAGAGGCATTCGCGCATGCGTATCCTGCTCAGCACTCTCGCCGCGTCCCTTCTGCTGCTGGCGGGTGCCTCCCGGGCCGACGCCTCGGATAACGTGGTGGTGCTGGAACTCTTCACTTCGCAGGGCTGTGCCGCGTGTCCTCCGGCGGACGAACTGATCGGCGCCTTCGCCGGGCGCGATGACGTTATCGCGCTCAGCCTGCATGTGGATTACTGGGACTATATCGGCTGGGAAGACAGCTTCGCCGATGCGGTCTTCACCGAACGGCAGAAGCGCTATGCGCGGAGCTGGAACCGGTCCACGGTCTTCACCCCGCAGATCATCATCGGCGGCATGGATGAGGCCAAGAGCGCGCGGCGTTCGGTGGTCAACGATCTGCTGGCGGAACACAAGGCCCGCCCCGCGCGGGTGCATCTGTCGATGACCCGGGGCGAGGGGGGGGCGCTGCGCGTCGAGGCAACGGCCGAGCCGCCGCTGAGTTCCGAGGCGGACGTGGTGCTGATCCGCTACACGCCCCATGCGGCGGTCGAGGTGACGTCGGGCGAAAACAACGGTCGCCGCCTGACGCACTTCAACGTTGTGACCAGCCTCGAAACCGTGACGCGCTGGGACGGGCAGGGCACGCTGCAGTTGACGATTTCGGCGCCCGGGGATGATCCGGCGGTGGTGATGGTGCAGGAAAAGGGGCAGGGCGCGGTGCTGGCGGCGGCGCGCCGGCGCTGACGGTACGCGTGCGCTGCCTTGCTCTGCGCGCGCGCCCCGTTTGCCCTGCGCGCGCCCGCGCTGCCCGAACGCGGCGTCCTGCGATGTGCGGCCGTGACGGTTCCGCCCGCCCGGCGCGCCTGCGCGCCGGGCGGCGCCCGCGAAGGGTGCCGGGGCGGGTGGGTGGGGCACCCTGAGCGGGCGCCTTCCTGCCCCGGGCGGGCGGAGCTTGATGCCCGGTGTCACCCCTGCGGCGTGCCCGCCTTGCTCGGCTTGTCGCGTTCCAGCCCCAGTTGACGCTCGCGCCAGATGATGATGACCCCGGCGGCGATGACCAGGCTGGCGCCGAACAGCATCGGCGCGGTCGGCACCTCGGAAAACACCCAGTAGCCGATGGCCAGCGAAAACAGGATCTGCACATAGCCGAAGGGCGCGATGACCGAGACATCGGCATCGCGGTAGCTCGAGGTCAGGCAGACCTGCCCCAGCCCGCCGAGCAACCCCGCCAGCACCAGAAACGCCGCCGCCTGTGCCCCGGGGATCACCCAGCCGAAGGGCAGGGTCAGCAGGGACAGCGCGCTGGCGGTGATGGAAAACCAGAACACGATCGCGGGCGTGGTCTCGGTATTGACCAGCTTGCGCAGGAACACCTGCGCCAGTGCCACGAAGACCGCCCCCATCAGCACCAGGATGGCGCCCAGCGCCTCGCCGGTGCCGAGGTCCGCATCCAGGCTCAGGCGGGGCCAGATCACGACCATCACACCCACCATGCCCAGCGCCACGGCGCTCAAACGGAAGGCGCGCACCTGCTCACCCAGGAACATGGCGGCAAAGACCACGGTCAGAATCGGTGCGGCAAAGCCGATGGCGGTGACCTCGGGCAGCGGCAGGAAGGCCAGCCCGGCGAATCCCAGCCCCATGGCCGCCGTGCCGATCAGCCCGCGCCAGAAATGGCCCAGCGGGTTGGCGGTCTTCAGCCCGGTCGCAAGTTCCCGCCGCCAGGCCAGCCACAAAAGGATCACCGGCAGCGCGAAAAAGGAGCGGAAGAACACCGCCTGTCCCGGCGGCACGGTGTCCGAGACCGCCTTGATCAGCGAGGCCATGACGATGAAGAACATCATCGACAGGACCTTCAGGGCAATGCCGCGCAGCGGGCGCATGACGACTCCATAACTTAACCTGTTCAATACATCCCCATGGTCCGGGAATGGCAACCCCCTGCGCCGCGCAGGACCTTCTGCATGCGCTTCGCGGGATTGCCTCTGACCCGGCGTGCTGTATCTGTCGGGTGTGGCCAGAGCGCCCGCCCGCCGGACCCACCCACCCGCCCCGTCCGCCGGGCGGGCGCTGCCATGTGCCTGCAGGCACATGGCGCGCAGCCGCTTCGGAAGACCACGCCCAGAGCACGGAACCTGCCATGTCCGATCCGACCGACCCCGCCGCCGGTGGCGCCACCGCGGACCCCGCCGCCGAAACCGCGCTGGACCATGCCTGGCGCGCGGTGCTGGCCCGGCCCGGGGATGATGCCGCGCGGCTGGGCTTCTACGCCCGCCTGAGCGAGGCCGAACTCTTCCTGCTGCTGGAGCGCGACCCCGAGGGCGAGCGGATCGACCCGCGCGTGTTCCCGCTGGAGGACGGCCCCATGGTGGTGGCCTTCGATACCGAGTCCCGGCTGGCCGATTTCACCGGCATGGCGGCGCCCTATGTGGCGGTGCCGGGCCGCGCGCTTGTGCGGCTGCTGGCCGATGCCGAACCGCCGCTGGCGCTGGGGCTGAACCTGGGGGATGCGCCCTCGGCCCGGCACCTGCCGCCCGAGGTGCTGGCCTGGCTGGCCGATGCGCTGTCGCGCCGCCCCGCCGAAGTGCAGGCCGCGATCACCGCGATCGACGCGCCGCGCGGATTGCCCGAATCGCTGCTCCCGGCGCTGGATGCGCGGCTGGCGCGGGCCGGGGGGCTGGCGGCGCTGGCCTGGCTGGTCGCGGTCCGCTACGCCGGGGGCGGCGGCGGTCACATGCTGGCCTTCATCGATCCCGCACCGGGCGCCGAACCGACGCTGGCCCGCGCCCTGGGCGAGGCGCTCACCTTCTCGGGGGTCGAGGCGGGGGTGCTCGACATTGCCTTCTTCGCGGCCTCTGACCCGGTGGCGGCGCGTCTGGCGCGGGTGGGGCTGCGGTTCGACCTGCCGGTGCCCGCCAATGCCCCCGCGCGCCCGGCGGTGCCGCCGGGCATGGACCCGGACCGCCCGCCAAGGCTGCGCTGACCGGGCCGACGCCTGGCTTGTCCGGCCCTGCGCGCCGCCGCGCAGGCCTTGCCCGAGGACGACTCCGCAGGCCCCACGGCGTGGACCTCTTGCCCCGCGGGACCGCGCCGCTGTGCACGGCATGCGCGCGCCGGCAGCCACCGGCCAACCCTACCGGCCCGCCGTCAAACATGCTATTGCGCCTGCGAGCCAGCGCCTGTGGCGACTCGCCCCGAGACAGTGGAACCGCCGCCTTGATCGTCATCGAACACGGACCCGGCGGGCAGGCAGTGACCTTCCCGCGCATCCGCACCCTGCTTTGCGCCCGCACCCCCGACGAGGTGCCCGCCGCGCTGCAGGCGGCCGAGGAGGCACGCCGTGCGGGCGCCTGGGTGGCCGGGTATCTGGCCTATCAGTCCGGCTGCGTCTTCGAGCCGCGCCTGCGCGACTGCGTCAAGCTTGCCATTCCCGGCGAACCGCTGGTCCTGCTCGCCGTCTGCGACGCGCCCGAACCCGCCGATGCGGTTCTGGCGCAGGCGGCACAGGCCGCGGGCAGCGCGGCCCTGACCCCGCCGACACCGCTGATCCAGCGCGCGGCCTATGATGCGGCCATGGCGCGGCTGCTGGACTACATCGCCGCCGGGGACTGCTATCAGGTCAACCTGACCTTTCCGCTCGAAGCGCGGCTGATCGGCGGGACGGCGCTGGGCCTCTACGGTGCGCTGCGGGCGCGCCAGCAGGTGGGTTACGGCGCCTTCATCGATCTGGGGGCGGGGCCGGTGGTGATCTCGCGCAGCCCGGAGCTGTTCTTTCACGTCACCGACGGGGTGATCGAAAGCCGCCCCATGAAGGGCACCGCACCCCGCAGCGACGATCCGGCCGAGGATGCCCGCCTGGCCGCCGCGCTGTCGGACAGCGAAAAGGTGCTGGCCGAAAACCTGATGATCGTGGACCTGCTGCGCAACGACATCGGGCGTATATCCGAGATCGGCTCGGTTTCGGTCCCGGAACTCTTTGCCGTGGAAAGCTTCGCCACCGTGCACCAGATGAGCAGCCGCATTCGGGGCCGCCTGCGCCCCGGGGCCGGGCTGGGCGCGCTGATGACGGCGCTGTTTCCCTGCGGCTCGGTCACCGGTGCGCCGAAGATCCGCGCCATGCAGATCATCGCCGAGCTGGAACCGCATCCGCGCGGGGTCTATTGCGGGGCCATCGGCTGGGCGGCGCCGGATGGCAACCAGTGCTGGTCGGTGGCGATCCGCACCCTGCGGCTTTACCCGGACGGGCGGGTGCTGGCGAATGTGGGCGGCGGCGTGGTGCAGGACAGCACCGCACCGGGCGAATGGGAGGAGGCGCTGTGGAAGGCACGCTTCATGCAGGGGCTGACGCGCCCGGGCTGAAACTCATCGAAACCATGCGCTGGGACGGGCACGCCGTGGCGCATTGGCCGCTGCACCGCGCGCGGCTGGCGGCGGGCGCGAAGGCGCTGGGCTGGAACCTGCCCGATATCACCCCGTCCGGCCCCGCGGGCACGCCCGCCCGCCTGCGCCTGACCCTCGATGCCCGTGGCCGGATCGAACAGACCCACGGCCCGCTGCCACCGGCGGCGACGCTGTGGCGGCTGGGGATGGCGGCGGAATGCCTGCGCTCCGACGATCCCTGGCTGCGGATCAAGTCCACCCGCCGCGAAACCTATGACACCGCCCGCGCGGCGCTGCCCGAGGGGCTGGACGAGGTGATCTTTCTCAACGAACGCGGCGAGGTCTGCGACGGCACCATCACCACGCTGTTCTTTGACCGGGGCGCCGGCATGCGCACGCCACCGCTGAGCAGCGGGTTGCTGCCCGGCGTGCTGCGCGCCGCCCGCGCCGTCCCCGAAGAGGTGCTGCTGGCCCGCGATCTTCCGCATGTGCGGCTCTGGGTCGGCAACGCCCTGCGCGGGCTGGTCCCGGCCGTATGGATCGATTTGCCCCCTGTTGCGCCGCACCGGCGTTCGGCGCCCTAGGCCCCCGTTGACGCGGGCGCGGCAGGATCGCGCCGATCCCGCGCTCAACGGAGACCGCCATGCCCGACGATTCGCCCAGACTGGGCCTGCCCTTCCTGCTGCCCGCGCAGGCACAGAAACACGTCACCCATAACGAGGCGCTGGAGCGGCTCGACCTGCTGGTGCAACTGACGGTCGAGGCGTTTGACGCCAACACCCCGCCGACGCTGCCGCTTGACGGGCAGGTCTGGGCGCTGGGGCTGGCGCCTTCGGGCGTCTGGGCGGGGCAGGCGGGGCGGCTGGCGGCCTGGGTGAACGGCGCCTGGGTCTTCGTCACGCCGCAAACCGGCTGGCGCGCGGCCATGGGTGATGCGCTGCGGATCTGGGACGGCAGCGTCTGGGTGACCCCCGCGCCCGGCGCGCTGGACAACCTGCCCGGCGTGGGGATCAACGCCAGCCACGACGCCACCAACCGCCTGAGCGTGGCCGCCGACGCCACGCTGCTGAACCACGCGGGCGCGGGCCACCAGCTCAAGCTGAACAAGGCCGCGCCCGCCGATACCGCCAGCCTGCTGTTCCAGACCGGGTTCTCGGGCCGGGCCGAGATGGGCACCGCCGGGTCGGATGCCTTCGTCATCAAGGTCAGTGCCGATGGCGCTAGCTGGCACGATGGCGCCATCTTCGACCCGGCCAGCGGCGCCGCCAGCCTGCCGGGGGGGCTGGAGGTCACGGGCCTGATCACCGGCAGCGCGGTCACGGCGGATGCCACGGACACCACGCCGGGGCGGCTGCTGACCACCGGGGCGGGGCATGCGCAACTGGACCCCGGACTCTATCGGCAGGGCAATATCCTCGGCCCGGTTGCCCTGACGGCGGGCCTGCCCTCGGGGGCGGTTCTGGACCATGACGAGACCCCGGACGGGCATGTCCTGCGGCTGGCGGATGGCACGCAACTGTGCTGGATGACCCGCGATCTGGGCGCGATCCTGGCCCATGGCTCGGGCAGCTTTTCCAGCCCCTACCGCACCGCGGCGCTGACGCTGACCTTTCCCGCCGCCTTCGACGGCCCGCCCGCGCTGGTCCTGACCGCCACCATCCCCGGCGCCAGCGCCACCGCGCGGCTGCTCCACGCAAGCCATGGCGCGATCACCGCGACCCAGGCCGCCGGGGTGCAGGCCTGGCGCGGCAACGGCAACAGCACCGCCGGCGATGCGATCCTTTCGGCGCTGGCCATAGGGCGCTGGGCCTGAGCCGCGCGGCGGGTGCGGGGCGTCCGGAGGCGGGGGCCGCGCGCGCTCAGGTGCCTGCCGCCGAGGGGTGGCAGGCACGCAGGGCACCCCGTCGGCGGCCGGTGGGTCAGTAGCCGATGGCGCAGCCGTCCTTGCGCGGGTCCGAGGCGGCCTCGAGCACGCCGCTGTCATGCATCCAGATCGCCTGCGCCCCGCCGATGGGATCGGGCGCGCGCTGGACCTTGTGGCCGCGTTCGGCCAGTCCGGCCAGCGTGCGCTCGGGGTAGGGCGATTCGATATTGAGCACCCCGTCCTCGGGGAAGGCGCGCGGCGCGTCGATCGCAGCCTGCGGGTGCATGCCGAAATCCAGCAGGTTGGTGACGAACCGCGCATGCCCGCAGGCCTGATAGGGCCCGCCCATGACGCCGAAGGGCATGACCAGCCGCCCTTCATGGCGCAGCATGGCCGGGATGATCGTATGCATCGGGCGCTTGCCGGGCGCCATCTCGTTCGGATGACCATCGGCAAGCGTGAACCCGGCCCCGCGGTTCTGCAGCATGATGCCGAATTTCTCGGACGCGATGCCCGAGCCGAAGGGGTGGAAGATCGAATAGATGAACGAAACCGCCATGCGGTCGCGATCCACCACGGTCAGATACACGGTCTCGCGGTGCACCGCTTCGGAGAGCGGCGCCGGGTCGGCCATGGCGCGGGCCGGATCGATCAGCGCGGCCAGGGCGGCGGCGGTTTCGGGGGCGAGCATGTGCTCCAGCCGCGTGCAATGGTCCGGATCGGCGAGGATGCGGTCGCGCGCGTCATAGCCGAGCTTCGTCGCCTCGGCTTCGAGATGCGTGCGCTCGGGGCCGAACGGGTCCATGGCCGCAAGGTCGAAGTGCTTGAGGATGTTGAGGATCAGCATCGCGGTCGCGCCCTGACCGTTGGGCGCGTGTTCCAGCAGTTCGAACCCCTGATAGTCGCTGGCGATGGGGTCGCCCCAGGTGCAGCTTGTGGCCGCCATGTCGTCGAGCGTATGCCAGCCGCCCAGGCCCTGCAGCGTGTCGATCACGTCAGCCGCGACCTCGCCCTCGTAGAAGGCCGCGCGTCCGTCGCGTGCGATCCGGCGCAGCACCTCGGCCTGCCCCGGCGCGCGAAAGACATGGCCGGGTTTCGGTGCCTTGCCGCCGGGCAGGTGCAGATCGCGCGCGCGCCCCTGCAGGTGGTCGGATTGCAGCGCCCAGTCGCGGGCCACGCGCGGGGCGACGGGGATGCCTTCGTCGGCATAGCGGATGGCGGCGGCGAAAACCTGGTCCAGCGCCATGGTCCCGTGATCGGCGGCGAGAGCGCAGAAGGCATCGACCGCGCCCGGGATGGTCACGGCGGCGGGATCGTTCAGGGGCACCGCCGTGTGCCCCGCCGCGCGCAGTGCGCCCGCCGAGGCCCCGGCTGCGGCGCGGCCCGAGCCGTTCAGCGCGCGCACGGTTTCGGACCCGGCGGGCTTGATGAGCACGAAACAGTCGCCGCCCAGCGCGCACATGTGTGGTTCGGCCACCCCCAGCACGGCAGCCGCGGCCAGGGCCGCATCGACGGCATTGCCGCCGGCCTTGAGAATGTCCACCGCCGCGCCGGCGGCCAGCGGGTGCGAGGTCGCGCAGACCCCGTTCGTGGCAAAGACGGCCGATCGGCCCGGTGTGTCGAAGTCGCGCATCTCTTCCTCCCTCGCGGCGCATCCCGCCGAACGCGGCGACCCTAGAGCGTGGCGCGGGGATTGACCAGAGGGGCGCGCGGGTCTGGCGAAGCGCCCGGCCATGCGCTAGAGGGAAGGCCGGACAGCAGCGGGAACGGCAGACATGGCGCGCATTCTCATCACCTCGGCGCTTCCCTATATCAACGGGATCAAGCATC
This sequence comes from Paracoccaceae bacterium, assembly GCA_020832725.1. GTDB lineage: Bacteria > Pseudomonadota > Alphaproteobacteria > Rhodobacterales > Rhodobacteraceae > JAFIEC01. The sequence goes on from JAFIEC010000418.1 coordinate 64,038, forward strand.
TGGGCAATCTGGTCGGCAGTCAATTGCCCGCCGACCTCTATGCCCGATACATGCGCGCGCGCGGCCACGAGGTCATGTTCATCTGCGCCACGGACGAGCACGGCACCCCTGCCGAGCTGGCCGCCGCCAAGGCGGGCGAAGAGGTGTCGGCCTATTGCGCGCGGATGCACGCGGTGCAGGCGGAGCTGGCGCGCGGCTTCGGGCTGAGCTTCGATCATTTCGGGCGTTCCTCCAGCCCGCAGAACCGCGACCTCACGCAGCATCTTGCGGCGCGGCTGGCCAAGGCCGGGCTGATCGAGCAGGTCAGCGAAAGCCAGGTTTATTCGCCCGCCGACGGACGGTTCCTGCCCGACCGCTACATCACCGGCACCTGCCCGGCCTGCGGCTACGAGAATGCGCGCGGGGATCAGTGCGAGAACTGCACCAAGCAGCTTGACCCCACCGACCTGATCAACCCGCGCTCGGCGATTTCGGGCGCGACCGATCTGGAAGTGCGCGCGACGCGGCATCTGTTCCTGCGCCAGTCGGCACTGCGCGCGCGGCTGGATGCGTGGATCGACAGCCAGCAGGGCTGGCCGGTGCTGACCACCTCGATCGCGAAGAAATGGCTGCATGATGGTGACGGGTTGCAGGACCGCGGCATCACCCGTGATCTGGACTGGGGCATCCCGGTCCAGTTCGACGGCGCGCCCTGGGAGGGCATGGAGGACAAGGTCTTCTACGTCTGGTTCGATGCGCCCATCGAATACATCGCCGCCACCGCCGAATGGGCCGAAGCGCAGGGGCTGAGTGATGCCGCCTGGCGGCGCTGGTGGCGGACGGATGCGGGCGCCGACGATGTCCGTTACGTCCAGTTCATGGGCAAGGACAACGTGCCCTTCCACACGCTGAGCTTCCCGGCCACCCTGATTGGCGCCAATTTCGACGGGACGGAGCCGTGGAAGCTGGTGGATTACATCAAGTCCTTCAACTACCTGAACTATGACGGCGGGCAGTTCAGCACCTCGCAGGGGCGGGGCGTGTTCATGGACCAGGCGCTGGAAATCCTGCCGGGCGACTACTGGCGCTGGTGGCTGCTGAGCCACGCGCCCGAAAGCAGCGATTCGGAATTCACCTGGGAGAATTTCCAGGCCGGGGTGAACAAGGATCTGGCCGATGTGCTGGGCAATCTGGTCAGCCGCGTGACCAAGTTCTGTCGGTCGAAGTTCGGCGAAACGGTGCCCGAGGGTGGCGCGCCCGGCGCGCGCGAGGCGGCGCTGCGGGCGGCGCTGGAGGGGCGGCTGCGCGCCTACGAGCGGCACATGGAGGCGATGGAGGTGCGCAAGTCGGCGGCGGAATTGCGCGCGCTCTGGGTGCTGGGCAACGAGTATCTGCAGGAGGCCGCGCCCTGGGCCGCGTTCAAGAACGATCCGGCGCAGGCGGCCATGCAGATCCGGCTGGCGCTGAACCTGATCCGGGTCTACGCGGTGATCTCGCAGCCGTTCATCCCGGACGCGGCGGCGCGGATCATGGCGGCGCTGGGGTCCGGGGACTGGTCCTGGCCCGATGATCTGGCGGGCGCGCTCGAGGTGCTGCCCCCGGGGCAGGGGTTCATGGTGCCCGACGTGCTGTTCGCCAAGATCGGTGACGAGCAGCGCGCCGAATGGGCGGCGCGGTTCTCGGGGCAGCGCGCCGAGGCGTGAGGCGGGCGCCGGCCGACAGGCGGGAAAGCGCCTGCGGGCCGTGCCCCACCCACCCGCCCCAGCACGCCCCGCAGGCGCCGGTTTCCTGATCCGGGACGGAGGAAAAGCACCATGTTCACCATCGAGCACGATTTCGACGCCACCGTCATCACCCTTGTGGACGAAGGCACCGACAAGGGCGTTCCCCTGCAGGAGGACGTTGTGGTCAACGCCTTCGAGGACTGCGTGACGGTGACCCAGTACGACCCGCGCGAGGACCGCGAACAGCGGATCACGCTGTCCGTGGCGCAATTGCGCGATCTTGGCGCGGCGCTGAACCTGCCGGAAGGGGTCTATCGGCTGCGCCGTCCGGGGCGCGGCAAGGACTGACCCACAGCGCGCGCGGCGCCCTCGGGGCGTGCGGGGGCGGGGGAGCGGGCACGCCCCGCAGGCGCTTTTCGGGCACGCCCCGGGGTGGTGGCGCTCACGCCCCGCGCCCGGCAATCCGCGCATTGCGCCCGCCGCGCCGCGCGCCGCCGACCGCGCGCGGGGCAAGACCGGCGCGCAGCAGCGCGGTCATCGGATGGTCCGGGGCGGTTGCGCCATACTCGGCCAGCAGGCGCGTCAGCGCCGAATCGGGGTCCGCGCCCGCGGGCAGGCTGAGCGCCCAGTCGATCAGGATCGACCGGCATTCGGCGTCCGTGATCCCGTCGATGCGATAGCTTTCGCGGATCAGCCCCTTGGGGTCGGCGGTCTGAAGCTCCATGCGCGATACCCGGTCCCTGGCGGCGTGGCCTGTCTGCCACGCGCGCCAGCATTGGCGCAGTCAGTCGCCGCTGTCCAGAAGTTCCGTCACCGCTGCCGCTGCCGCCGCGCAGCGCGCGGCCAGTGCCTCGGCCAGCGCCTCCAGCGTGTCGCACCCGGTTTCCCGCAGGATCAGCGCCCGCCCGCCTTCGCCCAGCGCCTCCATCCGGCCCAGGTCATCGGCCAGCAGGCGCCCGGCGCATTGCAGCCGCCAGCACAGGCGATAGGCGTCCAGCAGCGCGGCCTCGGCGGCCCCGTCCAGCACGCCCGCGCTGCGCCCGGCGCGCAACTGCGCCTCGGTCCGGTGCGCGTGGCTTCCCGCCAGCAGCGCGCAGGTCTGGGCGGCCAGTTCGATGTCCTGGATGCGCCCCGGCCCGTCCTTGGCGTTCCAGCGGCCATCGCCGGGCTTGGCTTCGGCCAGCCGGGCGCGCATTTCGGCCACATCGGCGCGCACGGTGGCGCCGCGCCCCTTTTCGGGCAGAAGCGCGCGGCGGAATTCCTCGACCTCGGCGCCCAGGTCGGTGCAGCCCGCCACCCTGCGCGCCCGGGTCAGGGCCAGATGCTCCCAGGTCCAGGCCTCGTTGCGCTGGTAGTTGCGGAACGATTCGAGCGCGGTTGCCACGGGCCCCTGCCGCCCCGAGGGACGCAGACGCATGTCCACCTCGTAAAGGCGCCCCTCGGCCATGGGGGCGGACAGCGCCGTGACGAAGGCCTGCGTCAGCCGCGCGTAATAGGGCCGCGCGGCCAGCGGGCGGCGGCCGTCCGAGTGCTCCACCCCCGCGGGGTCATAGATCACGATCAGATCAAGGTCCGAGGCCGCGTTCAGCCGTGCCGCGCCCAGCGACCCCATGCCGAAGACCACCGCCCCGCGTCCGGGCGGGGCGCCGTGCTTGCGGGCGAATTCGGCCACAACCTCGGGCCAGAGCGCGTTCAGCGTGGCCTCGGCCAGGTGCGCATACTGGCCGCCGGCCTCGAAGGCATCGATCAGCCCGCGCAGGTGATGCACGCCGATGCGGAAGTGCCATTCGCGCGCCCAGACCCGCGCCGCATCGAGCTTGCGCTCATAGTCATCGATCCCCGCCAGCCGGTCCGCCAGCGCCCGCGACAGCGCCGCCGTGCCGGGCCAGGGGGCGAAGAAATCGCCGCCGATCACCGCGTCCAGCACGCCCGCGTTGCGCGACAGATAGGCCGCCAGCCGGGGTGCGGTGGCGCAGATGTCCACGATCAGGTCGATCAGCGTGGGATTCGCCTCGAAGAGCGCGAAAAGCTGCACCCCGGCTGGCAGGCCGCCCAGGAAGCGGTCGAACTGGATCAGCGCCTCGTCGGGGTTGGCGGCCTTGTGCAGGCGACGCAGCAATTCGGGGCGCAGGCGCTCGAAGATCTGTTGTGCGCGGGCGGAGCGCAGCGCTGCATAGGCGGGCCAGCCGGACACGATCCTGCGCGCGCTGTCCGAAAGCTCCGGCGCGGGGGCGGTGTCGGTGCCGGGGGCAAAGAAACCTTCGGTCAGTTCATGGACGCGCGCGAAGCGGGTCTTGACGCCGGCGCGCCAGGCGGCGGTATCGGCCGCGCCCATGAAGCGGGCCAGACGGTCGAAGCCTTCGGGCGCGGTCGGCATGATCTGGGTCTGCGCATCCTGGACCATCTGCAGCCGGTGTTCGACCTCGCGGTGGTGGCGGTAGTTCTCGGTCAGTTCGTGGGCCACATCCTGCGGCACCCAGCCTTTCGCGGCCAGCGCGGCCAGCGCCTCGACAGTGCGCGGGCTGCGCAACTCCGGGTCACGCCCCCCGGCGATGATCTGGCGGGTCTGGGTGAAGAATTCGATCTCGCGGATGCCGCCCCGGCCCAGCTTGACGTTGTGACCCTCCAGCGTAAGCGCCCCGCCCAGCCCCTTGTGCTCGCGGATGCGCAGGCGCATGTCGTGGGCGTCCTGGATGGCGGCGAAATCCAGATGACGGCGCCAGACGAAGGGGATGAGCGTGTCCAGAAACCGCTGCCCGGCGTCCAGATCACCCGCGCAGGGGCGCGCCTTGATATAGGCCGCGCGCTCCCAGGTCCGGCCCAGCGACTCGTAATAGCGTTCGGCGGCTTCCATCGACAGGCAGACGGGCGTCACCGATGGATCGGGGCGCAGCCGCAGGTCGGTGCGGAATACATAGCCATCGCCTGTATGGTCCGAGAGCAGCGCGCACATCTTGCGGGTGGCGCGGATGAAGGCGGCGCGGGCGTCGTGGTAATCGGCGTCACTGAAGCGAGTTTCGTCGAACAGGCAGATCAGGTCGATATCCGAGGAATAGTTGAGCTCGCGCGCGCCCATCTTGCCCATGGCCAGCACCACCATGCCGGCGCCGGTGGCGGCGTCTTCAGGGGCGGCGCCGGGCAGCTTGCCGCGCCGGATCTCATGGGCCAGCGCGTCGGTCAGCGCGGCCTGCGTGACGGCATCGGCCAGATCGCTCAGGGCTCCGGTGAGCGCCTCGAGCGACCAGATGCCACCCAGATCGGCCAGCGCGGCGATCAGCGCGACCCGACGCTTGGCCTGCCGCAGCCGCGGGGCGAGCGGCTCATCGGACGATTCGGCCAGTGCGGCGAGTTCACCGGCCACGGCGACGTCCGGCCCGGCGTCCAGCGCGCGCGGGAGCCAGGCAGCCTCGCGCGTCATCAGCGTTTTAAGATAGGGGCTGCACCCGGCGGTCCCGGCGACCAGGTCGCCCAACTCGGCGGACAGTTCCGGGAAGAGCGCCCGTGCCTCGTCTCCTGCGGCACGGTCATGGGGCAGGGGGCAGCGGGTCAGGCCGTTGAAACTAGGGGTCTGCGTCATGGCCGCAGAGTGCGGCGCAGGGCGCTGGAAATCAACGCCTGGCGTGCAAGTTCAAGGAACCTGCGTTCCCAGCGAACAGCACCCGCTCAGCAGGGGCGCCGCAGGTCCCGGCATCCAGGCCACCGCCAGCCCGTAAAGCCGGTCGCTCATCCCGTCGGAACACTCCTGCGGGTGGACATAGGCCACGGCGCCACCCTCGGCCCGGATCATCCGGCGCAGGTCATCGTGCCCCATGGTGTCCTGCGCGATCTCCAGCGCAAAGCGCTCCTGATCCGCGCCCATCGATTCGTACAGCAGCACACCGTCGTCGTGGGTCAGTGACCAGAACGGCTCGGTTCCGAAGCAACGCAGCCCAACGGGCAGGTTGTAATTGTCGATATGCACCCCGCGCGCCGCCATGTAGCGCATGAAGACCCAGCCGGTGCCTTCGGACCAGTTGATCCGGCCCCAGGTGCCGCGCGCGTCCAGCGCCGTCACCTCCACTCCGCGCAGGTCCGGCGCCAGCCCGCCGATGGCGGGGGCCTGCGCGGTAGGCTCGGTGCGGACGTTGAGCACATCGTCGGCCGCCACGCCGGTCACGTCGAAAAGCTGCGGCAGCGGGTCCGCCGACGCCGGGGCGGTCAGCAGCGAAAGCACGGTGCAGAAAACCAGTCGCATCGGTATCTCTCCGGTTGTGTGATCGCACGATACACGGATGGACTGCGCTGTCCAAACCACGGCTGCGCGACGGGGCTGCGCATTGTCACTGCCGCAGCTTGGGCGTAGTGTTGCGGGAACTCCGAAATCTGACAGGAAAAGGCATGTTCGAAACCCTGACCCCGCCCGCCCCGGACAAGATCATTGCACTGATGGCGCAGTTCCGCGCCGACCCGCGCGAGGACAAGATCGATCTGGGCGTGGGTGTCTACAAGGACCCCGAGGGGCGCACGCCGGTCATGCGCGCCGTGCGCACCGCCGCCACCCGCGTGTGGGAGGCCGAGACCACCAAGGCCTATGTCGGCCTGGCCGGGGATGGCGCCTTCAACAGCGCCATGGCCCGCCTGGTGCTGGGGGATGCCCATGACCCCGCCCGCACCGCGTCGGTGGCCACGCCGGGCGGCACCGGCGCGATCCGCATCGCCGCCGAACTGATCCGCAACACCGCGCCCGATGCCCGGGTCTGGCTGTCCGATCCCACCTGGCCGAACCACCCGGCGATCCTGACATACCTCAACGTTCCGCAGGCGTCTTACCGCTATTTCGATGCCGCCACGGGGGCGGTGGATTTCGACGCGATGATGGCCGATCTGGCGGCGGTGCGGCGCGGCGATGTGGTGCTGCTGCATGGCTGCTGCCACAACCCCACGGGCGCCAACCTGACCGCCGATCAGTGGCAGGCGGTGGCCGACCTGCTGGCCGGGAAGGGGGCGCTGGCCTGGATCGACATCGCCTATCAGGGGTTCGGTGACGGGCTGGAGGCCGATGCCTTCGGCACCCGCCTGCTGGCGAAGCAACTGCCCGAGGTGCTGATCGCCGCGTCGTGCTCCAAGAATTTCGGCGTCTACCGCGAACGGGCGGGTGTGCTGATGGTGCTGTCGGACAAGGGCACCGACCGCGAGGTGGTGCAGGGCAACCTGAACACGCTCAACCGCGTGAACTATTCCTTTCCGCCGGACCATGGCGCGCGGCTGGTCAGCACGGTGCTGGACAGCGACGACCTGCGCGCCGACTGGGCGGCGGAACTGGAGGATGTGCGCAACTCCATGCTGGGGCTGCGCACGCAACTTGCGGACGAGTTGCGTCGTCTGACAAATTCCGACCGGTTCGATTTCATCGCCCGGCACCGTGGCATGTTCTCGCGCCTCGGGCTGTCGCCGGAGCAGGTGGCACGCCTGCGCGAGCAGCACGGCATCTACATGGTGGGCGATTCGCGCATCAACATCGCCGGGCTGAACCCGCAGAGCGTGCCGGTGCTGGCGCGCGCCATCGCGGCGCTGGACGGCTGAGGCAGGGCGCGGATGCTTTTCGAGTACGAGAACCACGCGCCGGTGCTGCCCCCCGAGGGGCAGCGCTTCATTGCCCCCGATGCCAATGTCATCGGACAGGTGGTGCTGGACCCCTGGGTGTCGATCTGGTTCGGCGCGGTGCTGCGCGGCGACAACGAACCGATCCATATCGGCGAAGGCACCAATATCCAGGATCTCTGCGTGCTGCACACCGATCCGGGCTTTCCGCTGCGGGTCGGGCGCAACTGCACCATCGGGCACCGGGCGATCCTGCACGGCTGCACCGTGGGGGATGGCTCGCTTGTGGGTATGGGGGCGATGGTGCTGAACGGCGCCCGGATCGGCAAGGGCTGCCTGATCGGCGCCGGCGCGCTGGTGACCGAGGGCAAGGAAATCCCCGATCATGCGCTTGTCATGGGCAGTCCGGGCCGCGTGATCCGGACGCTGGACGCACAGGCGCTGCAACGGCTGGAACGTTCGGCACAGGGCTACCGCGACAAGATCCTGCGCTACAGCGCCACGCTTCAGGCGCTGGATGACTGAGGGGCCCGCCCGGCGCGCCCCGCGCCGGGCAGCGCCCGCGAAGTGCCATGGGCGGGCGGGCGGGGCGCTGAGCGGGCGCTTTGCCACCGCGCCGTGACGGCCGCGCCCGGCGCGACGCAACAGGCCGCG